>CAYTJS010000101.1:0-11418 GCA_964438115.1 uncultured Iamiaceae bacterium | reverse complement strand
CGAAGTCGTCCACGTGCAGGAAGAAGGCCACCCGTCCCCCGGTCTGGTCGCCGACGCGAGCCCGTTGTTCGTCGGTGGCGGCGCGGGCCAGCAGGAGCCCGGCCCCCTCGGGCCCGGCGCCGGGCGGGGCCACGACGACCCAGCGCTTGTCGGCGCCGACCGGCTCGTCCTCCACCAGGGCGAAGCCGAGCCCGTCGACGTAGTGGGCGATGGCCGTGTCGTAGTCGGGCACGACCACGGTGACGAGGGCGAGCCTCACAGCGGCTGCCAGGTGGGGGTGCGGCCCTCGCGGAAGGCCTGGAAGGCCTGGGTCAGCTCGCCGGTGCCGGTGCACATGATCTGGGTGCGGTTCTCCAGGTCGATGGCGTGGCGCAGGCTGGGCGCGTCGACCGTCTGCCACATGGTCTCCTTGGTCATCCACACCGCCAGGGGGCCGTTCTCGGCGATCTGGCGGGCGGTGACCAGGGCCCGGTCGACGACCTCGCCGTCGGGCACGACGTCGAGGACGAGGCCCATCTCGCGGGCCTCCTCGGCGCCGAAGGTCCGACCGGTCAGGAGCAGCTCGGCCGAGCGGCTGGCGCCGACCAGGCGGGGCAGGTGGTACGAGGTGCCCATGTCGCAGGCCGACACGCCCCGCTTGATGAACACGGCGCCGAAGGTGGCCGAGGCGGCGGCGACGCGGATGTCGCAGGCCAGGGCCAGGGCGAAGCCACCGCCGACGGCGGCGCCGTTCACGGCGGCGATCACGGGCTGACGCAGGCGGTGGATGCGCTCCATGACGCCGGCCATCAGCTCCTGGCTGGTGAACATCTTCACCGTGGCGTTCTGGGCCCGGGCGGCCAGGGCCCCGGTCGGCGAGGTCTCGGTGCCGCCGCCGTCGTGGGCGTCGGCCTTCATGTCGGCGCCGGCGCTGAAGCCGTCCCCCGCCCCGGTGACGACCAGGACCCGGATCGCCGGGTCACCGCCGATCTCGTCGAGCACGCTGTGGAACTCGCCGAGGGTGCGGCCGGCCAGGGCGTTGCGCCGCTCGGGGCGGTCGATGGTCAGGAGGACGATGCCGTCCTCCAGCTCGTCAAGGGTGAGGTGCTCCATCCCGTGATCCTGCCAGCCGCCGGACCGGTCCGGATTCGGCCGGACCCGGGCCGGGTCCCGTCGTAGGGTCCGGGCCGTGGCTTCTCCCGACGAACCGGACTTCCTGGCCCCCGAGCGCGAGATGCTCGACGGCTGGCTCGACCTGCACCGCGCCGTGCTCCGCTGGAAGTGTGCCGGACTCACCGACGACCAGCTCCGGGAGCGGTCGGCCCCACCCTCGACCATGAGCCTGCTGGGCCTGCTCCGCCACATGACCGAGGTCGAGCGGTGGTGGTTCACCTACCAGCTCGGGGGCGGGGGCAACGAGCCCCTCTACTGGAGCGACGAGCACCCCGACGGTGACTTCGACCTGGTCGACGACGCCGACGTGGCCGCCGACCTGACCGCCTTCGACGCTGAGGTCGCGGCCAGCCGGGCGGTGACCGCGGGCATGGGGCTGGACGACACCGGCTCCCGCCCCGACGGCACGCCGCTGTCGGTGCGCTGGGTGCTCACCCACCTCATCGAGGAGTACGCCCGCCACAACGGCCACGCCGACCTCCTCCGCGAGCGCATCGACGGCGCCACCGGCGACTTCCCCACCCCCTGACCCGCCGGCCTGGTCAGTCGATCGTGCCCGCCGGAGCCACCCACTCGACCGCCTGACCGGTGACCCCGGCGATCTGGTCGTAGTCACGGTCGTAGTGCAGGACGGCGACGTCGACCGACTCGGCCGCGGCGGCGATGAGCAGGTCGGGGACCGCCACCCGGTGGTGACCCCGGCGCGCCAGCGCGCCCTGCACGGCCACCGCCCGAGCGCCGACCACCTCGCTCATCGGGGCCTGGGGCAGGCGCGCCTGTTCCTGCTGGAGCACCGCCCACGCCGCCGCCGTGCGGGCGCTGTAGCCCAGCTCGAGGCTGACGAGGTCACAGGTCCACAGCGACCCCGAGCGACGAAGGTCGGCGACCCGGTCGGCGACGGCCGGATCGCGCGGCACCCGGGCCAGGACCGAGGTGTCGACGAGGTAGGCCGTCAACGCGACCCGGACCGCCAGGCCTCGGCGCGGAGGTCAGGGCCGAGGTCCTCCAGACCGAGGAGGGCGTCGACGTAGGCCTCGCCCGGGTCGCCGGCGGTCACCCGCTCCAGCGCCTCGCGGACCGTCGCCGCCATGGTCGGTGCCCCCAGGGCGGCCTGGGCGCGGTCGAGCAGGTCGTCGTCGAGGTCGATGAGCCGCTTGGTCACCCCCGGAGGATATATCCGCCGACCCCCATATATCTACTTTCGATGCTTTTCGTCACCAGGAGCGGAGGACCTGGTGCTTGTCGAAGGCGTTGCAGGTGGACTCGCGGGGGTAGTCGTCGGGGGCCAGGACCTCGGCCACGGCGGCCACCTCGGGGCCGATGCGGTCCCCGACCGGGCGCAGGGCGTCGAGGTCGAAGCCGAAGAAGCCGGCGGCGTTGGTCTCGACCATGGCCCGCACCTCCTCCTCGGGGACCCCGCCGAAGGCGGCCCGCAGGGCCTCGGTGGTGAAGCCGTAGCTGCCCTCCGAGTGCGGGTAGTCCGACCCCCACATGATGCGGTCGACGCCGATCTGGTGCCGCAGCGGGCTCTCCGACGGCCGGAGGAACGAGGCCCCCAGCCAGAAGTTGCGCTGGAAGTACTCGGTCGGGGTCATCGACATCCCGGCGGCGACGGCGCCGAAGTACATGGACTCGGCCGCCTCGGGCAGGGTCATGCGCCGGTGGAACCAGTCGAGGGTCTCGAGGCCCCGGGGCAACCAGGCGGCGCCCTGCTCGGTCAGCACCACCCGCAGGCCGGGGTGCCGTTCGAGCACGCCCCCGAAGATGAGGTGCCAGACGGGGCGGTGGGCGAACCACGGCAACTCGATGAGGAGCATGGCCCGGGCCGCCTCGTGGTCGCCGTAGTCGGGCAGACCGCCGCCGCCGTGGACCTGGAGGGGCACGTCGAGCTCTTCGCACACGGCCCACAGCGGCTCGTAGTGCGGCTCCCACAGGCCGGGCAGGCCGCTGTTGGGCGGCACCGACGGGAGGAGGACACCGCCCAGCAGCGGGAAGCGCTCGACGGCCCAGCGCACCTCGGCCACGGCGTCCTCGATGCGGTTGACGAAGACCTGGACCACCCCGGCCCGGCGGCCGGGCGCCCGGTCGCAGAAGTCGGCCAGCCACCGGTTGTGGGCCTGCACGCCGGCCCAACGCCGGTCGTAGTCGGCCTCGGTCGGGGGCAGGGCGACGAGGTTGCCCTCCTCGAAGAACGGCGGGACCGTGTTGGGGAACAGCACCTCGGCGGCGATGCCGTCGGCCTCCAGCTCCTCCTGCCGACGGTCGGAGTCCCAGCTGCGGTAGGCGGTGGGCGCCTGCAGGTCGGCGAAGGGGTTGACGTAGGTCGGGGCCCAGGCGTCGAACTCGTCGTGGAACCGCGACGCCAGGTAGTCCCGGTACTCGTACAGCTCGGCCCCGGCGTGCCCGTCCGAGGACACGACGGTGTAGCGATGGTTGAGGCTCACATCAGATCCTTCACACTGGCCGGGCTCCGCCCGGCTGGCTCCGCCATCGAACGGGCGCTCGGCGCTGCTCCGCGCCGCTGCGCAGCGTGACCCTGGCTCACAGCATCTCCATCATGTTCGGGGGTAATTGGCCGGCGGCGATGGCGTCGGCGCGGGCGTGGAGGAGGCGGCCGGCGCGGTCGAGGTCGTGGCCGATGACGAAGGCGCCGGCCTTGACCCCGGCGACGACGAAGCGGCCCAGCTCGGTGAGGTCGACCACGTCGGCCGGTCGCCCGGCCGCCTCCAGTTGGGCCTTGAACTCGGCGAAGGTCGTCCCCGGCGCCGCCGCCCGTTCCTTCTGGCGGGCCAGGTCGGCCGGGCGGTTGCGCTGGGCGGTCCACAGGCCGGTGTCGAGCAGCCCCCCGCCGGGGTAGAAGACGGCCGCCCGCAGGTCCACCCCGCTCGCGACGAACTGGTGGGCCAGCGCCTCGGTGAAGCAGGTGACGGCCGCCTTGCTCGAGGCGTAGACCGAGGCGTAGGGCACCGGGGCGATCCCGCCGTCACCCGACGACGTGTTGACCACCACCCCCGGCTCCCCCGACTCGATCATGCGGGGCACGAAGGCGAGCACGCCGTTGGCGGTGCCGAACACGTTGACGCCGAAGCACCAGCGCCAGTCGTTGGCCTCCTGCTCCCAGGGCTTGCCGCCCCCGCCGGAGGTCACCCCGGCGTTGTTGAACAGCAGGTGGCAGGCCCCCTCGGTGGCGAAGACGTCGGCGGCCAGGGCCTCGACCGAGTCGGGGTCGCTGACGTCGGTGACCACGCCCCGCACCGTCCCCCGGTCGGCCAGGTCGGCGACGGCGGCGTCGAGCACCGGGGCCTCGACGTCGGCAACCACCACCTGCACGCCCTCCTCGAGGAAGGCCTCGACGATGCCGCGCCCGATGCCGGCGGCGCCGCCGGTGACCACGGCGACGCGGCCGGCCAGATCGCCCAGCAGTCCTGCCATCAGGCCCCCTCCCCCGGCGGCAGCAGCCCGTACTCGGCCTTCCACCACCGGGCGGCGGCGACCTCGGCGGGGTCGGAGCGGCGGTCGGGGTCCTGGCCCAGGTCCTCGGGGGTGAGGCCCACCCGCTCGGCGACGGGAGCGAGGGCGTCGAGGTCGAACCCGTAGCAGTGGGCGGCGGTCTCGCCCAGGAGCTTGCGGGTCTCGTCGACGGGCACGTCCACGAAGTCGGCGCGCAGCTTGGCCGCGGTGTTGGGCCAGGTGCCCTCGGGGTGCGGGTAGTCGGTGCCCCACATCACCACGTCACAGCCCAGGACGTGGCGGCGCCGGATCTCCTCGGGCGACATGGTGGACGCCCCGATGAAGAGGTTGCGGCCGAAGTAGTCCGACGGCAGTCCCTGGATCTTGCCCGCCATCAGGGCGGCCATCTTCTTGGTGGTGTGGCCCCCGCCCAGGTACTGGTCCCACTTCCACATCAGGTCGGCGGCCCAGTAGGCGGCGGCCTCGGTGACGACGAAGCGCAGCCCGGGGAAGCGCTCGAAGGCGCCCGAGAAGAGCAGGTGCCACATGGGCCGGGTCGCCCACCAGACCACCTCGGCCAGGTAGATGCCGAGGTGCTCGCCCATCTCCTCCCGGGGGGCGTCGCCCGAGTGGGTGTGGACGGGGAAGCCGGCGGCCTCGCACGCCGCCCAGAACGGGTCGTAGGCGGCGTCGTGGTACGGTGGGCGGTCCCGCCAGAGGGTGGGGATCATCACCCCCCGGATGCCGGGGCGGCCGGCCAGCCGCTCGACCTCGGCCACCGCCTCGGCCACGCCGTGGGTGACCGGGACGAGGGCCACGCCGCCGCGGCGCTCGGGGCGGTGGCTGCACAGCTCCTCGAGGAAGCGGTTGTGGGCCCGGGCCCCGGCGAAGGCCAGCTCGGGGTCGTCGATCATCCCCGCCCCGAGGCCGGCCCCGAAGGGCGGCGAGGCGTTGCCGGTGATGGCGTCGGCGTCGGCGAACATCACCTCGGCGGCAACACCGTCGGCGTCGAGCTCCTTGTCCCGCTGCTCGGGGTCGAAGGCGCCCCGCAGGCCCTCGGCGTTGTCGGTCTCCCACCCGTGGATGTAGTCGTAGTTGACGGTCAGGGCCTCGGCCCGCTTGGCCTCGACCTCGGCCAGGTACTCGTCGAAGGCCCGGTGGTACCGCTCCTCGAGGTAGGGGCGGTACCCGGCGGCGGGCAGCCCGCAGTGCGAGTCCGACGAGATGATCGTGTACGGAACGGTACTCATGAGTCCTTCTTCCCGAGGACGGAGAGGTCGTCGTAGCGCTGGTGCAGGTAGGGCACCAGGTCGGCCCGGGGCACGGGGCCGACGATGCGGCCCACCTGGGTGGAGGCCCGCTCGGTCCAGTTCAGGTCGACCAGGCGCCGGACCACCAGGTCGGCGACGGGGTCGAGGGGCGAGTCCTTCAGCAGCAACTCCCCGTCGATGCCCTCGTGCACCCGGGCCTGCTCGGTCTTCTCGCCGTAGACGAGGAGGGGGTCGGCGTCGAGCTGGCCAGGGGCCTCGGCCGAGGGCGACACCTTGAACCAGAAGTCGCGCTTGGACCGCTCGTAGGGCTCGCGGGTCTCGCTGATGGTGCCGTGCACCTCGCAGACCGTGAAGCCCATGCGGGCGATGCCGGCCTCGACGTGGTCGCCGTCGCGCCGGCACCAGACCTCGCCGATCTTCTTGGGCTCGCCGTAGGTGTCCCGCCCGCCGATGACCGACTGCTCGGTGGTCATGGGCATGAACAGCGGGTACTCGCCCTCGACGGCGCCGTGGCGGGCGGCGACGCCCACCCAGCCGGCCCCGAAGGTCGGCAGGTTCGGCATGTCCACTGCGGTCATCGTGATCCGCACCAGCGGCTCGGCCCCCGGGGACAGCGGCGGGGGGAGGACGGCGGCGATCAGCTCGGGGTCGGTCTCGTAGACCGCTGTCACCGCCGTCGACCAGATCAGCGCCGAGACGGCCTCGATCTCGCGGCTGCGCTGTTCGACCTTGGCCCCGTAGCGGATGGCGCCCATCGTGTCCCCCTGTCATGCGCGGAGGCGCCCACTCTGACCGATCCCGAACACCGCCCGAACCGGGTGAGGCGCGCCTTCGGCGGGCGACGTACGGTTCGGGCGAGCTGTCTTTCCGGAAGGGACCCCATGAGCGACGCCTACTCCCCCGCCTCCGACGACCCGCCCGCCACCCACAACTTCTCGCAGCCGCTGCCCCGGCGCCGCTTCCCCGAGAACGGGATGCCCGCCCGCAGTGCCTACGAGCTGATCAACCTGGGCCTGAAGGTCGACGGCCAGCCGTCGATGAACCTGGCCTCGTTCGTCACCACCTGGATGGAGCCGGAGGCCGAGGCCCTCATCAACGAGGCCGTCCGCACCAACCACATCGACCACGAGGAGTACCCGGTCGCCGAGGCCATCGAGACCATGTGCGTGCACATGCTCGCCGACCTCTGGAACGCCCCCGACCCCGACGCCGCCGTCGGCGTGGCCACCATCGGGTCCTCCGAGGCGATCATGCTCGGCCTGCTGGCCCACAAGTTCTCGTGGCGGGCCCGGCGCCAGGCCGAGGGCCTGCCCACCGACGCCCCCAACGTCGTCTTCGGCGCCGAGACCCACATCGTGTGGGACAAGTTCGCCCGCTACTTCGACGTCGAGATGCGCAAGATCCCGATGCGACCCGACCAGTACACGCTCCACCCCGACGACGTCGAGGCCCAGATCGACGAGAACACCATCGCCGTCGGGGCCGTGGTGGGCACGACCTTCATCGGCGAGACCGACCCCATCGCCGAGATCAACGACCTGCTGGTGCGGATCAAGGCCGAGAAGGGCTGGGACATCCCGCTGCACGTCGACGGCGCCTCGGGCGGCTTCATCGCCCCCTTCGCCCATCCCGACGAGCTGTGGGACTTCCGCCTCGAGCAGGTGGCGTCGATCAACGCCTCGGGCCACAAGTACGGCCTCGTCTACCCCGGCGTCGGTTGGCTCGTGTTCCGCGACAAGTCCTACCTGCCCGAGGACCTGGTCTTCAGCGTGAACTACCTGGGCGGGGCCCAGCCCACCTACACGTTCAACTTCTCGCGGGCCAGCGCCATGATCCAGGCGCAGTACTACAACTTCGTGCGCCTCGGCCGGTCCGGCTACCAGGCCGTGGTCGACAACATGATGGCCAACGCCTCCCACCTGAACGAGCAGCTCGTGGCCGACGGCCGCTTCGAGATCCTGAACCCGGGCCTGTCCGAGCCGGTCGTCACCTTCCGGTTGAAGCCGGGGGCCGACTTCGACGAGTTCCACCTGGCTGACGCCCTGCGCCAGCACGGCTGGATCGTCCCCGCCTACACGCTGCCGCCCAACGCCGAAGACGTCACCGTGCTGCGGGTCGTGGTCCGCAACGACATGAGCCGGGACAAGATCGACATCCTCGTCCGCCACATCGGCGAGGCCTGCGACGCCCTCACCGGTCGGGGCATGCCCGCCACGACCCAGGACCGCCAGACCCACGAGCACCAGCGGCGCCGCTGCTGAGCGGTCCGGAGCTCAGCCCCCGACGTCGCCGACGAGGCCGGGCAAGATGCCCGACCGGCCCACGGGCCGCGCCAGTGCGGCCGGGTGCGACGGGTCGACCATCGGCCGACGGTGGCCCCACCTGGGAACCGGGTCCCGGCGGGACGTGGCAGGGTGGGGCCATGACGACCCCCATCGCCGAGCGGCTCGGCATCGAGTTCCCCCTGTTCGCCTTCTCGCACTGCCGGGACGTGGTGGCCGCCGTCAGCCGGGCCGGCGGCTACGGCGTGCTCGGGGCGCTGGCCTACAGCCCCGACCAGCTCGAGGTCGAGCTGTCGTGGATCGACGACAACGTCGACGGCAAGCCCTACGGCGTCGACTTCGCCATGCCGGAGAAGTTCGTCGGGAAGGGCGAGACCTTCGACCTGGACCGCCTCCAGGACCTGATCCCCCAGGAGCACCGGGACCACGTGGAGCGCATCCTCACCGAGCACGGCGTCCCGCCGATGCCGGAGGGGGCCGAGGGGGCGATGAAGGCCGCCGGTCTCGGCGTCGAGGCCGAGGGCCCGGGCCAGATCGACGTGGTCCTCGACCACCCGGTGTCGATGATCGTGAACGCCTTGGGCCCGCCCCCGCCGTATGTGATCGAAGCGGCCCACTCGAGCGGCGTGCTGGTCGGCGCCCTGTGCGGCTCGGCCCGCCACGCCGAGCGCAACGTCGAGCGGGGCGTCGACGTGCTGGTGGCCCAGGGCACCGAGGCCGGTGGCCACTGCGGCGAGATCTCGACCATGGTCCTCATCCCCGACGTGGTCGACACCGTCGGCCCCGACGTGCCCGTGCTGGCCGCCGGCGGCATCGGTCGGGGCCGCCAGATGGCCGCCGCCATGGCCCTGGGCGCCCAGGGCGCCTGGACGGGCTCGATCTGGCTGACCTGTGCCGAGTCCGACACCCAGCCCTGGGTCATCGAGAAGCTGCTGAAGGCCGACTACGGCGACACCGTGCGCTCCCGGGCCATGACCGGCAAGCCCGCCCGCCAGCTCCGCACCGCCTGGACCGAGGCCTGGGAGCACGAGGGCGGCCCCGCCCCCCTGCCCATGCCCCTGCAGGGCCTGCTCTACGCCCCCGCCGCCCACCGCTTCAGCCGGGTCCGGAACGACGCCCTGTCGGGCTCGCCGGTCGGCCAGATCGTCGGCGCCATGGACCGGGTCCGCCCCGCCAAGGACATCGTGTTCGACATCGTCCACGAGTGGATCGACACCACCCAGAAGATGGCCGACTCGATGGGCTGACCGACCGTCAGGCCGTGAGGTGGTCCTCCATGGTGGCGACGACGTGGTCGATGTCGTCGTCGTCGAGGCCGTGGTTGCTGGGCAGGACCAGGCCCTGTTCCATGACCCGGTCGGCGTTGGGGAGGCCGCCGGGCGGTTGCCGGTGGGCGATGCCCTTGAAGCCGGGCTGGCGCAGAACGTTGCCGGTCCAGACCATGCGGGTGTCGATGCCGTGGGCCTCCATGTGGGCCTGGAAGTCGGCCCGGTTGAGGCCCGACTCGGGGCGCAGCAGCACGGGGAACATGTGCCAGGCGGTGTCGAGGCCCTCGAGGGTCCGGGGCAGCACGAACACGTCGGGGTGGGCCCCGAAGCCCTCGCACAGGCGGGCGAAGTTGCGCTTGCGGGCCGCCAGGTTGGCCGGCAGCTTCCGGAGCTGGACCTCGCCGAAGGCGGCGCTCAGCTCCGACGGCTCGAAGTTCCAGCCCACCTCGTCGAAGATGAACAGGTTGTCGTACTCCATCGGCCCGACGCCGTCGCCGCCGTCGATCTCGCTGAAGAAGCGCCGGTCGGTCCCCTTGGCGGAGCCGAAGAGCTGGACCTCCGAGCGCCGACCCCACCGACGCAGCAGCAGGGCCCGGTCGGCCAGGGCGTCGTCGTCGACACAGACCATGCCACCGGTACCGGCGGCGGTGATGATGTGGGACAGGGCGAAGCTGGTGACCGAGATGTCCGAGCGGGTACCGGTGGGCGTGCCCCGCAGGGTCGAGCCGAGGGCGTCGCAGGAGTCCTCGACCACGAGCAGCCCGTGGGCGTCGGCCAGGGCCCGGATCCGGTCCCAGTCGGGGGCGTTGCCGATCAGGTTCGGGGCCAGGATCGCCTTGGTGCGGGGCCCGAGCAGGGGCTCGATCCCCGCCACGTCGAGGTTGAAGGTGTCGGCCTCGACGTCGACGAAGACCGGCACCAGGCCGGCCCGCACCAGCGGGGCGATGTCGGTCGAGAACGTGAGCGGCGGGGTGATGACCTCGTCGCCGGGCTCGAGGCCGAGCAGCTCGACCGCCAGGTAGAGGGCGGAGGACCCGGAGTTGACCATGATCCCCCGGCGCTTGCCGAACAGCTCGGCCACGCCGGCCTCGAAGCCCCGCACGTGCCGGCCGATGCGCAGGCCGGTCGGCCCCGCCCGCAGGACCGAGACCACGGCCTCGATCTCCTCGTCGTCGTGGACGCTGCCCGCGTAGGGGATGCGCCGGACCTCAGCCATCGACCATGCTCACTTCCCGAGGAGGTCGAGGCTGACGTGCACGCCACCGGTGACCTCCGGTCCGCAGTCGCAGAGCACCAGGGCCCCGGCGATCATGTCGTCCATCGACTCGTAGTCCTCGGCGGCCAGGGCGCCGCCGACCAGGGCCTCGGCCCCCTCCGAGGCCACCGCGGCCCGGGGCTCGACGGTGTTGACCCGCACGCCGGTGCCCCACACCTCCTCGGCCAGGGCGGCCGTGAGCCGGTTCAGGGCGGCCTTCGACGCCCCGTAGACGCCGATGGTCGACCCCAGCGCCGTGGCCTCGAACGGCGGGCCGGGCCGGGGCCGGGCCGACCCCGACGACACGTTGAGGATCCAGCCCTCACCCCGCTCGACCATGCCGGGCAGCACGACCTGGGCCAGGTCCAGCGGGGCGTGCACGTTCACCTCGAAGACCAGCCGGCGGCGCTTGAGCGGGAACTCGGCCAGGGGCTGGTAGATCGCCGCCGCCGCGTTGTTGACCAGCACCTCGACGGACCCCCCGAGGCCGGCCTCGGCCTCGGGCACGATCCGGGCCCGGTCGTCGGCGTCGGTCAGGTCGGCCACCACGGTCACCACCCGGCCGCCGTGGGCAGCCATGGCCGCCGCCGTGGCCGAGAGCGAGCCGGGCAGGGTCGGGTGGGCGTCGAGGGTGCGGGCGGTGATGGCCACGTCGGCACCGAGCCGGGCCAGCTCGACAGCCAGCGCCGCGCCGATGCCCCGGGAGGCACCGGTGACCAGCACCCGCCGACCCCGGAAGC
>CAYTJS010000100.1:0-11472 GCA_964438115.1 uncultured Iamiaceae bacterium | reverse complement strand
AGCAGCCACTCGTCGGCCCGGAACGGGCGGTGGAACCACATGGCGTGGTCGAGGCTGGCCATCATGATCCCCTCGTCCATGGCGTCGGAGCCGTGGGGCAGCAGGGTCGTGTCGAGCAGGGTCATGTCGGAGGCGTAGGTCACGATGCAGGCGTGCAGCACCGGGTCGTCGGGCAGCGACCCGGCGGCCCGAAGCCACACCCGCTGGTGGCCGGGTTGGGGTGATCGGCGCTGCTCGAGGTCCCAGTCGACGTTGCGGGTGTCGATGGGCCGGGGCCGCTCGAAGTGGTCGCCGAAGCGGTCGGCGTAGGGCTTCATGCGGGTGCGCACGTCGGGCACCGACTCCGGCGGTGGGGGCTCGCTGGCCCCGTCCCACATGACCTCGGCCAGGTCCTGCTGGTGGTCGAGGCCGTCCTCGTGGACGTGGAACGACGCCGCCAGGTTGAAGATGGGCCGCCCGTGCTGGATGGCGACCACCCGGCGGGTCGTGAACGAGCGGCCGTCGCGGATGCGGTCGACCTCGTAGAGGATGGGCACCGTCGGGTCGCCGGGGCGGAGGAAGTAGGCGTGCAGCGAGTGCACCGACCGGTCGTCCTCGACGGTGCGGGCGGCGGCCACCAGGGCCTGGCCCGCCACCTGGCCGCCGAACACCCGCTGGCGGGCCTCGTCGGGGCTCACCCCCCGGAAGATGTTGACCTCGATGGCCTCGAGGTCGAGCAGGGCGCACAGGGCATCCACCGCGTCCTGCGCCACCACCGCCGGCCACATGGGCGCCGACCCTACTCACCGCGTCCTCCCTGCCGACTGGCAGGGGGTGACGGCTACAGTCAGTCGCATGGCTCGATCACGCGCTGAGGTGCTCGCGCGCATCCGGGCCGCCGACTACCGCAAGATGCTCAAGTACTCGGCGGTGTCCGCGGTGGCCTTCCCCTTCACCCAGATCCTGCTGTTGGTCTTCACCATCGGCTTCGACTGGTCCTTCGTCACCGCCAACCTCGTCGCCGTCACGATCATGGCGTTCCCCGCCTACCTGCTGAACCGCTACTGGGTGTGGGGCAAGAAGGACAAGAACCGCTTCATGACCGAGGTGGTCCCCTTCTGGATCATCACCCTCATCGGGCTGGTGATGTCCACGGTCTGCGCCCACTACGCCGACGCCTGGTTCGAGTCGCCGCTGGCGGTCAACCTGGCCAACGCCGTGGGCTTCGGCATCGTGTGGGTCTTCAAGTTCCTCTTCCTCGACCGGATGATGTTCGGCGCCCAGCGCCACTTCCCGGTCGACGAGGACCTCGAGGCCGAACTCGAGTCGGCCCCCGCCGTCTAGGCGAGCGTGGACCCGCAGCTGCGGGCCGCGGCCGAGGCGGCCCGCGGCTTCATGCCCCCCGACGAGGGGCTGGCCCTCCACGACGCCGCCCGGACGTCGTCGGGTCCCTTCCTCGAGGTCGGCTCCTACTGCGGCAAGTCGGCGATCTACCTCGGGGCGGCCGCCCGTGAGGTCGGCACCGTCCTCTTCGCCCTGGACCACCACCGGGGATCAGAGGAGAACCAGGCCGGCTGGGAACACCACGAGCCCGACCTCGTCGACCCCGACACCGGCCTGATGGACACCCTGCCGATGTTCCGCCGCACCGTGCACGCCGCCGGTCTCGAGGGGACCGTCGTGGCCCTGGTCGGCGACTCGCCCACGGTGGGCGCGGCGTGGGCCACCCCGCTCGGCTTCCTCTTCATCGACGGTGGCCACGGGTCCGAGCCGGCCCACCGCGACTACGAGACCTGGGTCCCCCACCTGACGGTCGGCGGCACCCTGGCCATCCACGACGTGTTCCCGGACCCGGCGGACGGCGGGCGCCCCCCGTACGAGATCTACTGCCGGGCGCTCGAGTCGGGGGCCTTCGAAGAGGTCTCGGCCACGGGCTCCCTCCGGGTCCTGCGCCGCACATCCGAAGGCGTCTGATGCCCGAGGCGATGGACTGGATGGAGGTGCTG
Source organism: uncultured Iamiaceae bacterium (assembly GCA_964438115.1). Lineage (GTDB taxonomy): Bacteria > Actinomycetota > Acidimicrobiia > Acidimicrobiales > DATDAH01 > DATDAH01. The sequence continues at coordinate 9,487 of CAYTJS010000100.1, read as the reverse complement.
GCGGCGCCGTGCCCGCACTGCGGGGCCGACGTGGCCGCCCTCGACCCGGCCGCCCTCCCCGACGAGTTGCGGGCCGAGGGCCACCGCTGGGAGGACCTGCTCGGCGCCGCCGACCCCGACCGGGTGCGGGTCCGCCCCGCCGACGACTCGTGGACGGCGCTCGAGTACGCCTGCCACGTGCGCGACGTGTTCGGCGAGTTCACCCGCCGGGTCACCCGGGCCCTGGTCGAGGACGAGCCCGAGTTCGGCTGGTGGGACCACGAGGCCGCCGTCACCGACGAGCACTACAACGAGCAGGACCCCGTCGCCGTCGGCGGGGACCTCATGGTCAACGCCGAGTGGCTGGCCGGCACGCTCGCCCTCGTCGAGGGCGACGAGTGGGACCGGGCCGGCACCCGCCGCACCAGCGAGCGCATGACGGTGGCCGGCCTCGGCCGCTTCGCCCTCCACGAGTCGGCCCACCACCGCGCCGACGCCGTGGCCCGCCTGGCCTGACCGACGGGGTCAGGCGGGTCAGTCCAGCGAGGGCTCGTCCTCGGTGGGGAGGTCCTCCAGCACGACCTCGGGCAGGGTCGTGTGGTCGGTGAAGAGGGCCGAGCCGGCGCTGGCCCCGGCCAGGGCGTCGGCGGCCAGGATCACGGCGGCGGCGGTGTAGGTGGATCGCTCGTCGCCGGGGAAGTGGACCTTCTCCGGGTGGACGATGCCCGTCCAGTAGTAGCCGTCCTCGGAGCGCAGGGCCTGGGCCTGGCGGAACAGGTCGAGGGCGAAGTCCCGCTCACCGACCGACAGGTAGGCGATGAGGCACTCGCAGGTCTCGGCCGCGGTGATCCAGGGACGGTCCGACACGCAGCGGATGCCCTTGCCCTCCAGGTAGAAGGTCTCGAGGCGCTCGTCGAGGTGGGCCCGGCCGGCCTCGTCCCGGAGGACGCCGGTGAGCACCGGGTAGTACCAGTCCATGGCCCAGCGGTGCTTGGGGGCGAAGGCGTCGGGCACGTGGCGCAGCGTGTGCAGCAGGCGGCCGGCGGCCAGCTCCCAGTCGGGTCGCTCGTGGCCCAGGACCTGGGCCACGGCGACGGCGCAGCGCAGGCTGTGGCTGATCGACGACGACCCGGTCAGCAGGGCGAAGGACCACGGGGTGCCGTCGGCGTGGCGGGCCCAGAGAATCTCGCCCCGGGGCGTCTGCAGCCCGAGCACGAAGCCGACGGCGGCCTCGAGCATGGGCCAGGTCTCCTCGAGGAAGCCCCGGTCCTCGGTGAGCAGCCAGTGGTGCCAGATGCCGGTGGCCACGTAGGCGACCGTGTTGGCGTCGAGCTTCTCCTGCTCGACCCGGTCGGCCAGGTAGTACTGGTGCCAGGACCCGTCGTCGCGCTGGGTGTCGGCCAGCCAACCGAACCCCTTCTCGACCTCGTGGCGCCGACCGCAGACATCGAGGGCCATCAGCGCCTCGACGTGGTTCCAGACGTCGGCGTGGCCGCCGGGGAACCAGGGGACCATCCCGGTGGGCAGCTGCCACTCGGCGATGGACTCCGCCGTCTCGGCGACCTCCGCCGCCGTGAGGATCCCGGGGACCTCGGGCGGCCCGTGGTGATCAGGCAGCCCGGACATGACCCTCCATGTTGGCGCCATCGGTGGGCGAATCCACCACCGAGCGCCCCGGCTTGCGGGCGTAGAGGACCATGCTCTTGCCCAGGACGGGCTGGAGCAGGGTCTCGGCCACGCGGGTGACGAGCGGCTGGTCCACCATGTCCCACACCAGGAGCCGGTGGTAGGCCCGGGTCAGGGGGTGGTCCTCGACCGGGCGCTGGGGGCCGACGGCGCAGCGCAGCCACCAGTACGGCGTGTGCAGGGCGTGGACCTGGTGGCTCCCCAGCGGCTCGAGGCCGACGGCGGCCAGCTTCCGGCGCAGGTCGCGTTCGGTGTAGATGCGCACGTGGCCGAACTCGACCTTGGGGGCGTGGTACTCGTCGGAGAGCTTCCAGCACACGACCTCGGGCAGCCACGCCGGCACGGTCACGGCCACGGTGCCGCCGGGCTTCAGCACCCGGGCGATCTCGAGGGCGGCGGCCTCGTCGTCGGGGATGTGCTCCATCACCTCGGCGGCGATGATCCGGTCGAAGGTGCCGTCGCGGAAGGGCAGCGTCTGGCCGTCGCCGACGACGCCGGCGGCCAGACCGCCGGCGGGGGCCTCGCCCACCTCCTCCATGGCGCCGCACAGGGCCCGGCACTCGGCCATGTCGGCGTGGAGGAAGTCGGTGGCCACCACGCGGATGCCGCGGCGGAAGGCCTCGTAGGCGTGGCGGCCGTTGCCGGCACCCAGGTCGAGCAGCAGCTCGCCGGGCCGCGCGCCGAGGCGGTCGTAGTCGACGGTCAGCACCCTCGGGTCAACCCTGCTTCAGGCGGATGCGGTACTGCTCGACGGTCTTCTCGGCCGTGTGGCGCCACGTCCAGTTGTCGATGACCCGCTGGCGGCCGGCGGCGCCGACCTTGGCGGCGTGCTCGGGGTTGTCCATGGCGTAGGTGATGCGCTCGGCCAGGGCGGCGGCGTCACCGGGCGGGCAGGTGAAGGCGGTCTCGCCGTCGGGGCCCACGACCTCGCGCAGGGCGCCGCCGGTGGTGGCGACGAGGGGCACGCCGCAGCACTGGGCCTCGATGGCCGGCAGCGAGAAGCCCTCGTAGAGGGAGGGGACCACCGCCAGCTCGGCCTCGGCGTAGAGCTCGACGATGCGCTCGTCGCTCACGCCGTAGACGAACTGGACGTGGTCGGTGAGGCCGTACTCGGCCAGCGTGCGCATGGCCCGGCCCTCCTCCTTGGGGCGGCCGATGACGACCAGGTCGCAGGGCCGCTCGGTGCGGATCTTGGCCACGGCCTCGAGCAGGTAGGCCAGGCCCTTCATGGCCACGTCGGCCGACGCGGTGGTGATGAGCCGGCCAGGGACGCGCTGGATGTCGGGGAGCGGCTTGAACTGTTCCTGGTCGACGCCCACCGGGACGATGGCCATGTTCTCGAGGGGCACCAGGTGGTCGCGGTGGATGTCGTCGCGGGACGACTCCGACACGGTGATGACCCGCTTCATGCGCTTGGCCACCCGGGTCTGCATCTTGGTGAAGGCGTACCAGCGGCCCTTGTTCCACCGCTGCCAGCCCGACTCGGCGTGCTCCATCTCGAGGCGGCGGTCGACGGTGATGGGGTGGTGGATGGTGGCCACCACCGGCAGGCCCTCGGCCTCGAGGGCGAGCAGGCCGTAGCCCAGGCTCTGGTTGTCGTGAACCAGGTCGAACTCCTGGATGCGGGACCGCAGGTGCTGCCAGGCCCGCACGCTGAAGGCCAGCGGCTCGGGGAAGGTGCCCAGCGAGAAGCTGGTGACCTCGACGAAGTCGGCGAAGTGCTTCAGCTCGCCGATCCAGGGCATCCGCATCGGGAAGTGCTCGTTGTAGATGTCGAGGCTGGGCAGCTCGACGAGGGGGACCCGGGGGTCGAGAATGGGGTACGGCTGGCCGCCCAGGACCTCGACGCTGTGGCCCAGGTCGGACAGGGCCTTGGTCAGGTGGCGGGTGTAGACGCCCTGGCCACCGACGTGGGGCTTGCCCCGGTAGCTCAGGTACGCGATTCGCAGTGGCGCGTCGGACGACATGTGACGGCGGAGACCTTTCCGGTCCGTGATTCGAACGGTCCAGTGTGCCCGCTCGCGGGCGCGAACAGGACAGGATGGGCCGGTGCGAGGTCTGGTGCAGCGGGTGAGCGGGGCCCGGGTGTGGGTCGAAGGCGAGGTGGTGGGCGAGATCGGCGCCGGCCTGTGCGTGCTGGTGGGCGTGGCTCGGGACGACACCGAGGCCCAGGCCGCCAAGCTGGCCGACAAGGTGTGGGGCCTGCGGATCATGGACGACGACGACGGCGTCATGAACCGGTCGGTGGCCGACACGACCGGCGAGGTGCTGGTCGTCAGCCAGTTCACCCTCTACGGCAACACCGACAAGGGTCGGCGCCCGTCGTGGCTGGAGGCCGCCCCGCCCGAACACGCCGAGCCCCTCGTCGACCTGGTGGTGAGCACCCTGCGGGAGCTGGGCGCCACGGTGGCCACCGGCCGGTTCCGCACCGTCATGCAGGTCGAGCTGACCAACGACGGCCCCACCACCATCTGGCTGGAGGTCTAACTCGAGGCCTCAGCCCCCCGAATCGGGGGGCTGGTGCCTCGAGCTCGGCGACGGCGGGCGACGAGGTGGGCGGCGACGGCGGGCGACGAGGTGGGCGGCGGCGAGGGCGACGGCGGCGAGGGTGAGCATCGGGCCGTCGCCCCACCGGGTGTAGAGAGTGAGGCCCTCGCGGGTCTGGACCGTGCCCTGGACCACGGCCCGCTCGCTCACCCCGGTGCGGGCCACCACGTCGCCATCGGGGGTGACCACGGCGGTGAGGCCGGTGGGCGCCGTCTGCAGCACCCAGCGACCGGTCTCCATGGCCCGCAGCCGTGAGGAGGCCACCTGCTGGGTCTGCACGATGGTCAGCCAGTACGACGAGCCGTTCGTGGGGTTGAGCAGCACCTCGCCGCCGTGCTCGATGGCGTCGCGGGCCCGGGGGGCGAAGAAGACCTCCCACGAGATGACCACGCCCATGGTCCCGGCGTCGGTCTCGACCACCGCGGTGCCCTCGCCGACGATGGCGTCGCGGGCGGGGAGGGCCTCGCCGGCGAAGGGCTCGATCAGGTCCCGGAACGGCACGTACTCGCCGAAGGGCACCCGGCGCACCTTCTCGTAGCGGTCGGTGAAGCCGTCCTCGGGGTCGATGACCAGGGCGGCGTTGCGGAACCCGTCCTCCTCGCCCTCGACGGCGCCGACGACGAGCGGGGCGTCCAGCTCGCGGGCCAGGTCCCGCAACTCGTCGCCCTCGCGCTGGGTCTCGACCGGGCCCTCGACGTTGATCACGTTCTCGGGCCAGACCACGAGGTCGACGGGGCCCTCGACCAGGGCGCTGGCCTCGAGGTGGCGCTCGAAGACCTCCCGCTCGTCGGTGTCGACGGCCCGCGTCCGCTGGGGGCCGCCGCCCTGCACCAGGGCCACGTCGAGGCTCCCGGTGGGGGTGCCGTCGGGGGCCACGCCGGCCAGCACGACCACGGCCACGACGCCGACCAGCACGGCGGCGCCCACCCGGCGTCGGCGCCGGGCCAGGGCGTCGAGGGCCACGCCGACCGCCACCACCAGGGCGACCAGCAGGAGCGGACCGAGCAGGCGCAAGGTCGGGCCCAGGGGCGAGCCGGCCTGGCTCATGGCCACCGTCGACAGGGGCTGGCCGCCGAAGGGCCACGACCAGCGCACGAACTCGGCCAGCACGGCCGCCGCCGGCAGGGCCAGCCAGCGCCAGGGCCCCGGCGGGCAGGCGAGGGCAGCCAGGGCCCAGAAGCCGCCCCACAGCCCCAGCACGATGAGGTAGCCGGGGACCGAGAAGTCGAGCATCCAGACCACCGAGGGCAGGAACCAGGCCACGGCGAAGACGGCGCCCCGCAGCGCCCGTTGGCGGGCCCGGGGGTGGTCCACGGCCCGTCCGAGGAGGGCGAAGGCGACGAACGCCAGCGGCCACCAGCCCCAGGGGGGCAGCGAGAACGCCATGGTCACGCCGCCGATGGCGGCGGCGGTGAGACCCGAGCCGGTGGTGGTGAGCGCCCCGGCCCCCCGGGGGACGGCGGGCGGGACCGCCTCGGTCATCCGCCCAGGGCGGCGAGGAGGCGCCGGGCCGCGGCCCGGCCGTCGGCCACGCAGGCGGGCAGTCCGACCCCGTGGTAGGCGGCCCCGGCCAGGGCGACGGCGGGGTGCTCGGCGGCCAGCGTGTCCTCGATGTCGGCCACCAGGGCGGCGTGGCCCACCTGGTACTGCGGCAGCGACTCGGGCCAGGGGCTGACCCGGACCTCGGCGGGCTCGCCGCGCACGCCCATCGTGGTGGCCAGCTCGCCCCAGAGGGTGTGGACCAGCTCGTCCTCGTGGAGGTGGCGGGCCCGGTCGTCGCCGCCGGAGCCGGCCGAGGCCCGCAGGACGACGGTGTCGTCCTCGCCCAGGTGGGCCCACTTCGTGGACGCCCACGAGCAGGCGGTCATCAGCAGCCCCTCGGGTCGCGGCACGAGGAAGCCGGAGGCGTCGAGGGGGCGGTCGACGGCGGCGGCGGGCACGGCGAAGGTGACGAGCACCACCGACGCGTAGGCGATGGTGTTGAGCAGGGCGGCGGCGCCGGGGCCGGCGTCGGCCAGCAGGTCGGTGGCGGCGTGGGCGGGCAGGGCCAGCACGGTGCCGTCGGCGTCGAGGTGCCCGAGGCCGCGGACCCGTTCCCCCAGGTGGAACGTGACGCCCCGCTCCCGCAGGCCCTCGACCAGGGCGTCGGCCAGCACGCCGAGGCCGCCCCGGAAGGCGCCGAAGATCGGGGCGTCGGGGTCGGCCGCCGCCTGCTGGGCCCGGAGCCCGGCGAGCAGGCCGTCGGCGTGGCGCCCGGCGGCGAGGAGCTGAGGGGCGAGCAGGGCGGCGCTCATGTCGTCGACGTCGCCGGCGTTGATGCCGCCCAGCAGCGGGGCGGTGACCCGCTCGAGGGCGGGGCGGCCCACGGCGTCGCCGACGAGGGTGGCCACGCTGACGTCGTCGCCCTCGACGGGGCGGCTGGGCACCGACATGGCCCGGTCGGTCTCGGCCAGCTCCTCGGTGGTGAGTAGGCCGGTGGCGGCCAGGTCGTCGAGGTCGGTGGGGACGCCGAGCACGTGGCGGGCGGGCAGCGGCCGCAGCTCGCCGCGGCTCCAGAGGTAGGCCCGCCGCTCGGCCGGATGGACCACTTGGTCCTCCAGCCCCAGCTCGCGCACGAGGTCCATCACGGCCGGCAGGCGGACGAGGAAGGCGTCGGGCCCCTCGTCGACCAGGCGGCCGGCGAAGGGGGTGGTGTGGATCTTGCCGCCGAGGCGGTCGGCCCGCTCGTGGACCTCGACGGTGACGCCGGGGGCGGTGGTGGCCAGCTCCCACGCCGCCGCCAGGCCGGTGATGCCCCCGCCCACGACGGCGATCTTCATGCGAGGGCCTCCTGTGCTCGGGCGGCGAGGGCGGCCATGACGGCGCCGTCGTCGTTCACGGACCGGGTGCGGGCGAAGGCGATGCCCCGCCCGTCGGCCCGGGCCTGCGCCTCGATGTCGAGGTCGTAGAGGATCTCGAGGTGGTCGGAGGTGAAGCCCTGGGCGCACACGAGCAGCCCGGGGGCGTCCAGCTCGTCGATGACCTCGAGGATGTCGGGGCCCCGCCACGGCTCGGGCGTGCGGCCCGCGCTCTGCCAGGCGAGCTCCCAGCGGTCGACGCTGGCCCGCTCGGCGATGGCGGCGGCCGAGGTGGCCAGCACGTCGGGGTAGGGGTCGCCCTCCAGCACCCGCTCGGGGAGGCTGTGGGCGGTGAACAGCACCAGGGTGCCGTCGGGCAGGTCGGCCAGGCCGTCGCGGACGGCGGCGGCCTGGAAGTCGAGCCAGGCGTCGAGGTCGGACCAGTCGTCGACCCGGCGGTAGTCGACGCCTGCCTCGGCGGCGGAGGCGGCAGCCCGCTCGTGGTACTGGCCGACGGAGAACCCGGAGAAGTGGGGGGCGAGGACGACCCCGGCCACCCGGTCGACCCCGGCCGCGGCCAGGGCGGTGATGCCGTTCTCGACGAAGGGGGCGGCGTGCTTCTGGCCCAGCTCGACGACGGTGCCCTCGGGCAGGGCGGCGGCGATGGCGGCCCGCTGGGCCTCGGTGCGCTGGGCCAGCGGGGACACGCCCCCCAGGGCCTCGTAGCGGGCGGTCAGCTCGGCCAGCAGCTCGGGGGTGGGCGGCCGGCCCCGGCGGATGTGGGTGTAGTAGGGCTCGATGTCGGCCGGCGTGCGGGGCGTGCCGTACGCCATCACGCAGACCCCGTTCACGTCGCCGTCCGCTCGTGCACCAGCTCGACGATCCGGGTGAGGACGCCGGGGTCGGTCTCGGGCAGCACGCCGTGGCCGAGGTTGAAGATGTGTCCTGGGCGCCCGCCGATCCGGCCGAGGATCTCGTCGACCTCCTGCTCGAGGGCGGGCCAGGGGGCCAGGCAGGCGGCGGGGTCCAGGTTGCCCTGGATCCCCTTGTCGAGGCCGATGCGCTCCCAGGCGGCGTCGATGGGGACCCGCCAGTCGATGCCGACCACGTCGGGGCCGGCCTGGGCGAAGAGGGGGAGCAGTTCGCCGGTGCCCACGCCGAAGTGCACCCGGGGCACCCCGAGGTCGGCCAGGCCGGCGAACACCTTGGCGCTGGCGGGGAGCACGTGGGCCTCGTACTGGGCGGGGGTGAGGGCCCCGGCCCACGAGTCGAAGAGCTGGACGGCCGAGGCGCCGGCCTCGACCTGGGCCCGCACGAAGGCCAGGGCCAGGTCGGCCAGGCGGTCGATCAGGCGGGCCCACAGGTCGGGCTCCCCGAGCATGAGGGCCTTGGTCTTCGCGTAGGCGCGGGAGGGGCGGCCCTCGACCAGGTACGAGGCGACGGTGAACGGCGCCCCGGCGAAGCCGAGCAGCGGCACGTCGAGCTCGGCGGCCAGGTTGCGGCAGGTCTCGATGACGTAGGGGATGTCCCCGTCGGCCTCGAGGGGCCGCAGACGGGCCAGGTCGGCCTCGCCGGCGAAGGGCTGCTCGACCACCGGGCCGGTGCCGGGGACGACGTCGACGCCGAAGCCGATGGCCTCGAGGGGAACGACGATGTCGGAGAAGAGGACGGCGGCGTCGACCCCGTGGCGGCGCACGGGCTGCAGCGTGATCTCGGTGGCGACGTCGGGGGTGTGGATCGAGTCGAGGATGCTGCCCGACCCCCGCAGCTCCCGGTACTCGGGCAGGGAGCGCCCCGCCTGGCGCATGAACCACACCGGCGTGTGGGGCACCGCCTCCTTGCGGGCAGCCCGCAGGAAGACGCTCTGGGACAGGTCCGTCACGGCCGAGCACGCTACCCACCCCACCCCGACCCCCCGCAGTCGTGAAGACTCCTCTCATGCGGCGTTCGATCGACGACCATCCGGCGACGGAGGCGGACCTGCCGCCGGCGGCCGAGGAGTACGACATCGCCCGGGTGTCCTGGGCGGTGGCCATCAGCGACGACTACGAGGACGCCGAGCCCCGGGTCGTGCTCACCGTGGAGGAGGTGGGGGCGGCCGGCACCGGCCTGGTCGCCCACCTGCCCCCCCACGTGGCCCGGCGCCTGCGGGTCGCCCTCCGCGACGCCCTGCGGGAGATCGGCGAGGACCCCGGCAGCTGAGGGCCGGCCCCCTGGGCGTCAGCCGCGGAGGGGGACCTCGCGACCGAGGCGGCGGGCGGCGGTGGCCACGGCGGCCTCCTTGCCGACCTGCAGGGTGTCGCCGGCCATGGCGGCGAGGGTCTCGGCGTCGGGGACCACGGTGACGACCTCGGTGCCCCGGGCGACGACGGCGTCGACCTCCTGGTCGAGCACCCACTGGAAGTAGGCCCGGGCCGGGTCCCGCCAGCCGGCATGGC
>CAYTJS010000099.1:0-11518 GCA_964438115.1 uncultured Iamiaceae bacterium | reverse complement strand
GCTCCCCCGCCGGGCCGCTCGGGCCCCGCTCCCTACTCGGTCGCTCACGTCCCCCGCTCCTGGCGGCTCCCCCGCCGGGCCGCTCGGGCCCCGCTCCCTACTCGGTCGCTCACGTCCCCCACCCGCTCATGTGTCCCGCTCCCGGTCGCGGACCTCGAGGCGGTCGCCGGGACGCAGCTCCCAGCTGGCCATGGCCCCGGCCTCGGCCTCGATGACGCAGCGGGCGGCCAGGCAGGGGCGGCCGATCCGGTGCGGGCGCATGGTCACGACCCGCAGCACGGTCAGCTCGTCGTCACAGAAGGCGACGTCGATGGGGAAGCGCATGCCGATGGTGTGCACGGCCCGGGCGGGGCGCAGGAGCAGGGCGCCGTCGATGCCGTCGCGGCCGAGCAGGCCGCGGGCCCGGCCCCGGTGGCCCTCGGCCACCTCGAGCGTGGCCAGCACCCGGCCGTCACGGAGCAGCCAGCCCACGGTCGGCCCTAGACGTTGAAACGGAACTCGAGGACGTCGCCGTCGCGCACCTCGTAGTCCTTGCCCTCGACCCGGAGCTTGCCGACCTCGCGGGCCTTGGCCCACGAGCCCAGCTCGAGCAGCTCCTCCCAGTCGATGGCCTCGGCCCGGATGAAGCCCCGCTCGAAGTCGGTGTGGATCACCCCGGCGGCCTCGGGCGCCTTGGCCCCGGCCCGGAACGTCCAGGCCCGCGACTCCTTCTCGCCGGTGGTGAAGTAGGTGCGCAGGCCGAGCAGGTGGTACGCCGCCCGCACGAAACGGGCCAGTGCCCCCTCCCCCAGCCCGTAGGCGTCGAGGAGGTCGGCCCGCTCGTCGGCGTCGAGCTGGGCGGCCTCGGCCTCCAGCTGGACGCACACCCCGATGACCTCGGCGACCCCACCGAGCTCGGCCCGCACCGGGTCGAGCACGGGCTCGGGGTCGACGACCTGCTCCTCGTCGAGGTTGACCACGGCCATCACCGGCTTGTCGGTGAGCAGGAACCAGGGCGCCAGCAGGGCCCGCTGCTCGGCCGGGAGGTCGCTGCGGTAGATCGGCACGCCCTCACCCAGCACCTCGACGGCGACCTCGAGGGCGGCCACCTCGCCGGCGAGCGACTTGTCCTGCTTCATGGCCTTGCGTCGCCTGTCGACCTGGTTCTCGACCGACTCCAGGTCGGCCAGGGTCAGCTCGATCTCGAGCACCCGCAGGTGCTCCAGCGGGTCGGCCGGGCCGGGCACGTCGGCGTCGGCGAAGGCCCGCAGCACGTAGACGATGGCATCGGCCTCGCGGATGCCGGCGAGGAAGCGGTTGCCCAGGCCCTCGCCCTTGCTGGCGCCCTCGACCAGGCCGCCGATGTCGACGAACTGGACGGCGGCGGGCACCACGTTGCGCGAGGCGCTCATCTCGGCCAGGGCGTCGAGGCGGTGGTCGGGCACCTTGGCCACACCCACGTTGGGGTCGGTGGTGGCGAAGGCGTAGGGGGCGGCCAGGGCCGATCCCCCCGAGAGCGCGTTGTAGAGCGAGGACTTCCCCGCGTTGGGCAGGCCGACGAACCCGAAGCGCTCCATCGCCGTGGAGGCTACGACGGGCACCGACCCTTCGGACCTACCCTCCGGGGGATGGGGACCGACGGGGGACGTCCGGCCGTCGAGGCGGCCTTCGACCGGATCGTGTACCTCCTCGACCGCGAGCTGGCCCCCGGCTACCGGGTGCGGGCCTTCCTCCGGGCCCGCGACGTGGTGGCCGACCTCGACGACGACGAACTGGCGCGCCGGGTGGCCGCCGGGACCCTCACCGACCTGGAGCACGTCGGCGACACGACGGCGACGGTCATCGCCGAGGCCCACCGGGGCGAGGTCCCCCGGTACCTGGCCGAACTCGACGCCGCCCCCCTCGACCCGGGCGAGGGCGCCGAGCTGCGGGCCGCCCTCCGGGGTGACCTCCACGCCCACTCCACCTGGTCCGACGGCGGGGCGTCGATCGAGGCCATGGCCCGGGCGGCGATGGCCCTGGGCCACGAGTACCTGGTGATGTCGGACCACTCCCCGCGCCTCACCGTGGCCCATGGCCTGAACCGGGAGCGCCTGCTGGCCCAGCTCGACGAGATCGCCGAGCTGAACGAGCGTCTCGCCCCCTTCCGCATCCTCACCGGCATCGAGGTCGACATCTTCGAGGACGGCTCCCTCGACCAGGACGAGGACCTGCTGGCCCGGCTCGACCTCGTGGTGGCGAGCGTGCACTCCAAGTTCCGCCTGCCCGAGCGGGAGATGACCGAGCGCCTGGTGCTGGCCGTGGCCAGCCCCCACGTGGACGTCCTCGGCCACTGCACCAACCGCAAGGTGACCGGGCGGGGTCGGCCCGGCTCGGTCTTCGACGCCGACCTCGTCTTCGCCGCCTGCGCCCGCTTCGGCACCGCCATCGAGGTCAACTGCCGGCCCGAACGCCAGGACCCGCCCGAGGAACTGCTGGCCCTGGCCCTCGAGTGGGGCTGTCGGATCGCCATCGACACCGATGCCCACGCCCCCGGCCAACTCGAGTGGCAGGCCTACGGCTGCGACAAGGCCGCCCGTCTGGGGGCCACCCCCGACGACGTCGTCAACACCATGAGCGCCGACGACCTCGTCGCCTGGACGGCGTCCCACCCGACGGCCTGACGGCCGTGCGTCGCGGCCTGGCCCCGGCGGTCCACGCCGTCGTGGCGCTGGTGGTCACCTGGCCCTTCGTGCTGCACCTCGGTGGGTCGATCCCCCAGGGCACCGAGCCGAGCGGCACGGTCCCACTGTTCAACCTCTGGACCCTGGCCTGGACGGCCGACCGGGTGCCGCACCTCTTCGCCGGCTGGTGGGACGCACCGATCTTCTGGCCCACGAGGGGGACCTTCGCCCTCTCCGACCCCCAGGCCCTGACCGGGACGGCACTGGCCCCCGTCGCCGGCCTGGCCTCCCCCACCTGGGCCTACGGCCTCGGTCTCCTGGTCGCCCTCACCCTCACCGGCATCGGCGCGGCCCGGGTCGCCCGCCGCCTCGGTGCCGACGCGGTGCCCGCCGTGGCCGTCGGCGTGCTGGCCCAGGCCCTCCCCTTCGTCCTGCGGGAACTGGGGGTCCTGCAACTGGTGATGGTGTTCCCGCTCGTCTTCGCCCTCGACGCCCTCCTGGCCTGGGCCGACGACGGCGATCGGGCTGACGCCGCCCGCCTCGGCCTCTGGTCGGCGGCGGCCCTGCTCACCTCGACGTACTACGGCCTGTTCTGGCTGCTCACTGCCCCGGTCCTGCTCTTCGCGCGGGCCGACCGGTCCTGGTGGTCCCGGAGCCGGCTGGCCAGCGGTGCCTTCGCCCTCGTCGGCCTGCTCGCTGCCGCCGTGGTCCTCCTGCCCCAGGCCGCCCTGACCGCGGGCAACGAGTGGTCCACCACCACCATCGAGGCCAACTCGGCCGCCCTGGTCGACTGGGACCGCCTCGACGAGGGCACGCTCGGGACCACGGCCGCCCCCTGGCTGGCCGACGAGGGCGGGAGCGGCCAGCGCCTCTACCCCGGCACCGTCCTGCTGGGCCTGGCCGCCGCCGGCCTCGTCCTCGGCCGCCGGGACGGGCGGCGCCGGACGGTGACCGCCCTCGCCGTGGGGGCCCTGGTCACCGCCCTCCTGTCCCTGGGCCTGCGCCTCGACCTGGCCGGGTGGCAGCCCTACGCCACGCTGCAGGACCTGGTCCCGCCGCTGGCCTCCCTGCGCAGCCCGTTCCGCTTCGCCGCCCTGACCCAGGTCCTGCTCGTGGCCCTGGCCGCCCCGGCCGTGGCCCGGCTGTGGTCCTGGCGCCCGCGTCTGGGCCCGGCCCTCGTGCTGGTCGCCACCACGCTGGCGGTGGTCGAGGGCGCGGCCCTGCCGGCCGAACTGGTCGAGGTCCCCGACCCCGGCGCCACCGACTGGGCGCAGTACCTCGCCGACCAGGAGGGCGGGGCGGTGGCCATGGTGCCGTGGGCCCCGGGCCCCACCGCCACCGACTTCGAGCCGACGGTCATCGCGATGCTGGCCGCCCTCGACCACGGCCATCCCCTGCTCAACGGCTACTCGGGGTTCTTCCCGGCCCGCCACGACCGCCTGGCCGCGGCGGTGGAGACGTTCCCGGACGACGAGGCCCTGGCCGCCCTCGAGGCCGATGGTGCCGAGTGGCTGGTGCTGGACCGGCGGTTCCGGCCCGGGACCGACGACGACGCCCTGCGGGCGGCGGGCTGGACGCCGGTGCTGGCCGGCGAGGACCGGACGGTCTACCGGGCCCCGACCTGAGCCGCGGTCCGCAGGTGCAGCGCGGCCAGTTCCCGACCGGCCAGCACCACGAAGAAGAGGGCCACCGACAGGCCGCTCATCGTCGCCCCCGCCGCCGTGTCGTGGTGGAAGGAGACGAGCAGGCCGGCGACGACGGCGAACCAGCCCAGGGCCACGCTGAGCGCCATGGCCTGCCACACCCGGCGCACCAGCAGGAGGGCGGTGGCCGGGGGGGCCACGATCAGGCCGAAGGTCATGAGGGTGCCGACGGCCCGGAACGACGCCACCACCGACAGGGCGATGAGGACCATCAGCGCCGTGTGGGTGAGGCCGGGGCGCAACCCGAGGATGGCCGCCTTCATCTCGTTGAACGAGAGCACGAGCAGTGGCCGGTGCAGGAGGCCCATGCCCGCCAACACCACGACGAGCACGACGGCCTGGAACACGAGGTCGCCCTCGGAGACCCCCAACGGGTTGCCGAACAGGAACGAGGTCAGGTCACCGGCGAAGCCGTCGCTGCGGGAGATGATCACCACGCCGAGGGCCAACATGCCGACGAAGAGGAGGCCGATGCCGGTGTCCTCGCCCAGGCCGCTGCGGCGGCTGACCAGGGTGATGATCCCCACCATCAGGAGGGCGGCGACGAAGGCACCGATGCTGGGGTCGATGCCGACCACGAAGGCCACGGCGATGCCGGGCAGGACCCCGTGGGCCAGGGCGTCGCCCACGAAGCTCAGGCCGCGGATCACCACCCACGTACCCACCGTGGAGGTCATCGCCACCGCCAGCATCCCCGCCAGCAGGGCGCGCTGCATGAACTCGTAGGCGAAGGGCTCGGTCAGCCAGTCCACGACGGTCAGTCAACCAGGCCCACCGGGCCGGTCAGGACCCGAGGGCGGTCGTGATGCGGTCGGCGTTGGTGGCGATCAGCTCCAGGTAGGTGGCGCCCCCCGAGCCCTCGTCCCCGAGGGACTCGGTGAAGAGGTCGACCACGGCCACCGCGCCGCCGGTCTCGTCGGCCAGGACGTCGGCCAGGTCCGACGAGGACGACGAGTCGGCGAAGATGGCCGAGACCCCTGTCTCGTCGATGACCTCGACCAGGGCGGCCAGCTCGGCCGAGGACGGCTCGGCCAGCGTGGACCCGCCGGGGACGATGACGCCCACCACGTCGAACCCGTAGCGGTCGGCGAAGTAGCCGAACACCTCGTGGTTGGTGACGAGGGTACGGTCCTCCGCCGCGACGGCAGCGAGCTGTTCCTCCACGGCGGCGTCGGTCGCCTCCACCTCTGCCGCGTAGGCCTGGGAGGACTCGGTGACGACGGCGGCGTCGACCCCGTCGACGTCGGCCAGGGCCTCGCCGATACGCACCGCGGCGGTCGCCACCCGCCGGGGATCGGTGAACCAGTGCGGGTCGTCACCGCCCTCGGCGTGCTCGTCACCCTCGTCGGCGTGCTCCTCGTCGGCGTGGAGGTCCTCGACGGGGATCGGGTCGAGCTGCTCACCCAGCGAGAGGAGCTCGGCGCCGTCGGCCTCGGCGCTCTCGACGGCGTCGACCAGCCCCTGCTCGAACCCCAGGCCGTTGCTGACGATCAGGTCGGCCTCGGCCAGCAGGGCCACCTGGGCCGCCGACGGCTCGAACTCGTGGGGGTCGGCGCCCGGCGGCATGATCACCTCCACCTCGGCCTGGTCGCCGGCGACGTTGGTCACCACGTCGCCGAGGATGCTGTGGGTGGCCACCACCAGCGGTTGGTCACCACCGCCGCGTCCGCCGTCGTCGCCACAGGCGCCGGCCGCCGCGACCAGGGGCAGGACCAGGATCAGGCCGACGAGTTGCCGGTGGCGGGGACGAGGGCGAGAATGGTTCCCGTTCACATGACTGACGATAACGAGAACGGTTCCTGTTCACAAGCGGCGGTGGTCGGCCGCCATCTGGTGCTGACCCACGGCGACCACGTCGCGCTGGCCGACGCGTCCTTCACCCTCCCCCGTGGGGCCCAGACGGCGGTGATCGGTCCCAACGGCTCGGGCAAGTCGACCCTCCTGCACGCCGTCGCCGGACTGCTCGAGCCGGCGGCCGGGGACCTCGAGGTCCTGGGCCGGCCCCGCCTCACCCCCGACGAGGTGGCCTACGTCCCCCAGCACCTGCACGCCAACCGCCAGCTGCCGGTCACCGTGCGCGAGGTGGTCACGATGGGTCGCTTCGCCGGGCGGGGGGCGCTGGGTCGGCTCCGGTCCGAGGACCGCGAGGCGGTGGACGAGGCGATGGAGCGCCTCGACGTGGCCCGCCTGGCCCGCCGCCAGCTCCGCCTGCTGTCCGGGGGCGAGCGTCAGCGGGCGCTGGTCGCCCAGGCCCTGGCCCAGCGGGCGCCGCTGCTGCTCCTCGACGAACCCTTCACCGCCCTCGACCTCCCGTCGCAGGAGCGGATCCGGCACGTCGTGGCCGAGGAGCAGGCGCACGGGGTCACGGTGATCGCCACCACCCACGCACTCAGCGAGGCGGCCACCGCCGACCACCTGTTGCTGCTGGCGGGGCGCGTCGTGGCCGAGGGCACGGCGTCGGAGGTCCTCAGCGAGGCCCACCTGCAGGCGGCCTACGGGACGATGGTGGTCCGGGTCGGCGAGGTGGGCCTGCTCCTGGACGACACCACCCACCACCACGAGAACTAGGCCCGCCGTGGTGGGTCGGGGGGGCTAGCGCTTGCGACCCGCGTTCGGCTTGCGGCCGTGGTTCGCCTTCTTGCGCCGGGCGCGCAGCCGCCGCTTCTGGGTCCGCTTCGACATGGCGGGGCAGGCTACCGGGGCCGACCCGCGGGGACTACCGGCACCGGCGGCAGCGGCCGATGAGATCGAGGCGGTGGTCCCGGGGCTCGAAGCGGGCCTCGGCGGCGGCGGTCGTCAGGGCCGCGGCCAGGGCCTCCTCCACCTCGGGGGCCACCGTGAAGTCGCTGACCCCGCCGCACTCGGAGCAGATGAGGTGGTGATGGTGGTGGTCGGTGAGGTCCTCGGCCAGTTCGAAGCGGGCGAACTCGTCGGTGCTGACCACCCGGTGGGCCACCCCGGCCTGCTCGAGCATCACCAGGTTGCGGTAGGCCGAGCTCTGGGCCAGCGCCTTGTCCCGGGCCAGGATCTCCTGGATGGTCAGGGGCCGGGTGGCCTCCTCGAGGACGCCGACGAGGGCCCGCCGCCCGCGGGTGTAGCGCTGGTCGACGGCCCGGAGGCGCTCGGCGACCGAGGTGTGGAGGTCCGTGGCCACCGGGCGAGCCTACCCGCCGTTCTGGGAACGAGTGGGAATGGCGGCCGTTGGATGCCCGGTGGGCGCCCACACCGACCGGTACCGTGGCCGTCGTGACGGCGCCCCCCGCCCCGCCGGCCCGCCGGGAGCGCCTGGTCGGCCCCGGCGAACTCGTGGTCATCGGCCTCTTCGGGTTGGCCCTGCTCCAGCGTCCGCTCGCCGACCGCCTCGACATCCCCGCCTTCCAGACCTGGTCGACGATCTTCGTCTCCATCACCGTCCAGGCGCTGCCGTTCCTCGTCCTGGGCGTGATCGTCAGCGCCGGCATCGCCGCCTGGGTCTCCCCCGCCGCCCTCTCCCGGGCCCTGCCCGACCACCCGGCCCTGGCCGTGCCCGTGGCGGGGATCGCCGGCGCCGCCCTGCCCGGCTGCGAGTGCGGCTCGGTCCCGGTGGCGGGCCGCCTGGTCAACCGCGGCGTCGCCCCGGCCGCGGCGGTCACCTTCCTGCTCGCCGCCCCGGCCATCAACCCGGTGGTGATCATCGCCACCCTGGTGGCCTTCCCCGACCAGCCCGAGATGGCCGTGGCCCGGTTCGCGGCCTCCCTGCTCGCCGCCGTGGTGGTGGGCTGGATCTGGATCCGCCTGGGCCGGGACGACTGGGTGGACCGGGCCCGGGGCCACCTCGTCCCCGAGGGCACCTCCAGCCTCGAGGTGTTCCGGGCCACGGCCGTGCACGACCTGGTGCACGCCGGCGGCTACCTCGTCGTGGGCGCCCTGGCCGCCGCCACCCTGCAGGTGGTGATCGGCCGTGACGTGGTCGCCGCCGTCGCCGACCAGCCGATCCTGCCCATCCTGGTGATGGCCGGCCTGGCCGTGGTGCTGTCCATCTGCTCGGAGGCCGACGCCTTCGTCGCCGCCAGCTTCCGCGAGTTCTCGCTCACCTCTCGGCTGGTCTTCCTCGTGGTCGGCCCGATGGTCGACCTGAAGCTGGTGTCGCTGCAGGTCGCCTTCTTCGGTCGCTCCTTCGCCTCCCGCTTCGCCCCCCTCACCCTCGTCGTCGCCGTGGTCGCCGCCCTGGTCGTCGGGACGGTCCTGCTGTGACCCGCCGGGCCCAGGGCCTGCTGCTCCTCCTCACCGGGCTGGTGGCCTTCCGCCTGGTCGTCACCGGCACCTACGACAGCTACCTCCAGCCCGCCATGCGCTGGCCCCTCCTCGCCGCATCGGCGTTCCTGGTCGTCCTCGGCATCGGCACCGCCTTCGCCGAGGCCTGGCGGGAGGACCAGGGCACCGCCCCCGGGGGCGACGACCCCGCCGACGCCTTCGCCGCCCCCGACGGCGAGCCCGACGCCGACCACGAGGTCCACCACCGTGCCGGCCACGACCACGAGCACCGTCCGGCGGTGGGCTGGCTGCTGGCCCTGCCCCTCGCCGTCCTCCTGCTCGTCGCCCCCGCCCCGCTCGGCGCCGACGCCGCCGGGCGTCAGGAGGCCTACACCCCCCAGATCGAGGCCAGCGCCTTCCCGCCGTTGCCGGCCGAGCGGGACGGGGCCGTCGACCTGCGCATCGGCGAGTTCGTCGACCGGGCCCTCTGGGACCGGGGCGGCTCGCTCGACGGGGCCTCGGTGCGCCTCACCGGCTTCGTCGTCCACGACGACGAGGTCGAGGGCTTCGTCCTGGCCCGGTTCCGCATCGCCTGCTGCGCCGCCGACGCCATCCCGATCAAGGTCCACGTCCTGACCGACGGTCCCCGCCCCCCCGAGGACCAGTGGGTGGAGGTGGTCGGGACCCTCGTCGAGCGGCCCCCGACCCGACCCGGGAGCGACGAGATCGCCGCCGTCGAGATCGAGGCCACCAGCGTCGACGAGGTCCCCGAGCCGGCCAGCCCGTACGAGTGACGGTCGACCCGCGTTGACACTCGGTTCCGGTCCCCCCATCCTGGGGACATCGCGCTGACCGACACCCCCACGGTCGGCCGGGGTCCCTACCTGCCGCCTGCGGTCCCCGAGCCGACGCGCCGCGGCCCGTCCCGCCGGGTCCTGGTGGCGGCCGCCCTCACCACGGTCGTGGCCGTCGGCGCCCTGTTCCTGCTCCGCGACACCACGGCCCGGTCGGGGGGTGACGTCGACCACCGCGGCTCGCTGTCCCAGTACACGGTGCGCACGGGTGACACGCTGACCGCCGTCGCCGAGTTGCACGGCATCGACCTCGACGTCCTGCTCGAGGCCACCGGCCTCACCCTGGCCGACTCCCTCGAGCCCGGCTCGGTCGTCGAGATCCCGGCGGTGCCGACCGAGGGCCATGCCTGGCCGCCGGGCCTGGCCGGCGACGCCACCAAGGCCCAGCAGGCCGTCTACTTCGACCGTTGGGCCGAGGAGTACGGCGTGCCCACCGCCCTGCTCGAGTCCCTCGCCTGGCAGATCTCGCAGTGGGACAACACGTCGATCAACGGCGACGGCGACGTGGGCATCGGCCGCATCGACCCCAACCTGGTGGGCTGGATCAACGACGAGCTGATCGCCGGCGACACCCGGGTCGACCCCCGCTCGCCGGAGAGCAACGTCCAGCTCATGGCCGCCCACCTCGGGCACCTCCTCGACCAGACCGGCGGCGACCACGCCGCCGCCGTGGCGGCGTACTACCTGGACCGCCAGGAGCCCACCGAGGCGACCTGGGACCTGCACCTGCGCAACTTCGTCACCGACGTCCTCGTCGGGGTCGCCGACTTCGAGGCCCCCGCCCCGCCCGCGGCCACGCCACCGAGCACCACCACCGCCGACTGACCCCCCGCCCTTGGGCATGCCCGGCCCGGCGCGACTACGTTGCGGGATCGCGCGGGCAGTGGGCCCGCGGGTGGAGATTCCTACGAGGGGAGATCACGTGCGCAAGCACCGCAAGCTCTGGGCCCTGCTCGGAGCAATGCTCGCCTTCACCCTGCTCGCCGCCGCCTGCGGTGACGACAGTGGTGACAGCGAGGAGAGTTCCGACACGACCGCCGCCGAGGGCGGGGGCTCCGACGTCACCGTCGGCCTGGCCTACGACCTGGGTGGTCGTGGCGACCAGTCCTTCAACGACGCCGCCGCCGCCGGCCTCGACCAGGCCGCCGAGGAGCTGGGCGTCGAGACCCAGGAGCTGGAGCCCGACGAGGGCGGCGAGAACCGCCAGGAGCTGCTGCAGCTGCTCTGCGACCAGGGCACCGAGCTGATCATCGCCGTCGGCTTCCTGTACTCGGAGTCGGTGGGCGCCGTCGCCGAGAACTGCCCGGACAGCACGTTCGCCATCATCGACAATGCGGACAACGACCTGCCCAACGTCGAGAACCTGACCTTCGCCGAGGAGCAGGGCTCGTTCCTGGTCGGCGTGGCCGCCGCCCTGAGCACCCAGACCGACAACGTCGGCTTCATCGGTGGCGTGAACATCGAGCTGATCCAGAAGTTCCAGGCCGGCTTCGAGGCCGGCGTGGCCGCCGTGGACCCGGCCATCACCGTGCAGGTCGAGTACCTGACCGAGCCGCCGAACTTCGACGGGTTCACTGCCCCCGACCTCGGCCGCGAGGTCGGCGCCTCGATGTACGAGAACGGCGCCGACATCGTCTACGCCGCCGCCGGTGGCTCCGGTGCGGGCCTGTTCGAGGCCGCGGTGGCCGAGCGCGAGGGGGGCAACGAGGTCTGGGCCATCGGCGTGGACTCCGACCAGTACCTGACCGCCGACGAGGCCGTGCGCGACACGATCCTCACCTCGATGCTGAAGCGGGTCGACGTGGCCGTCTTCGACACCATCGAGGCCGCCGTCAACGGCGACGAGCTCGGTGGCCAGACCACCGTCTTCGACCTGTCCGTCGACGGTGTCGGCTACTCCACGAGCGGCGACTTCCTGACCCAGGACGTCATCGACCAGATCGAGGAGTACAAGCAGCAGATCATCGACGGCGAGATCGAGGTCCCCACCACCCCGGAGGGCTGAGCGTCGTGATCGACCGGTGGCGGTGACGCCACCGGCAGGAAACCGGTCGACGGACCCGGGCTAGGGTGCCCGGGTCCGTCG
>CAYTJS010000098.1:0-11638 GCA_964438115.1 uncultured Iamiaceae bacterium | reverse complement strand
GGCGTTGGCGATGCCCTCGCTCAGGCTGGGCAGGACGAGGGCGTCGGTCGTGGCCAGGGCCGCGGCCACCCCGGCCCGGTCGGTCGGCGGGTCGAGGGTGACCACCGGGGCGAGGCCGAGGTCGGCCACGGCGTGGCGGGTGGCGCCGCCGTCGGCCTCCTCGCCCACGATGCGGTAGCGGACGTCGACACCTTGGTCGAGGAGACGGCGGACGGCCAGCAGGGCGTACTCGTAACCTTTGCGCCACTGGAGGCGGCCGACGCTGACGAGGGCGAGGGGACCGTCCGGCGCCGGGGGCGGGGTGGGGGAGAAGCGGGTCAGGTCGACGGCGGGCCGGATGACCACCGCCCGGTCCGGGTCGAGACCGAAGGCCGTGGCCTCGTCCCGGATGGCGTTCGACACGCAGTGCACGGCCGTCGCCCGCCCGAAGGCGGCGGCCAGTCCGTCGCGCAGGGCCGTGCGGTCGGGGTTCCAGGGGGCGACGTTGACCTGGGCACCGCGGCAGCTCACCACCACGGGGGCGCCCAGGGCGAAGACCTCGGGGTGCTCGACGGCGGTGGCCGTCCAGGGGAGGTAGACGACGTCGGCCCGCCCGGCCCGGCGCCGTGGTCGGTCGTGGCGGTCGACGGTGACCCCGAGGCCGGTCAGGCCGTCGAGCAGCTGGGCGATGAACGGCTCGGGCCGGCGGGCCAGCCCCACCACGGCGACCCTCATCCCCACGCCTCCCACCAGGCGGCGAAGGTGAGCAGGGCCGAGACGGCGTAGCCGAGGCCGGGGTCGGTCGGCGCCGCCCGGTGCCGGGCCACGAGGTCGGCGGCGGCGGTCGCGTCGACCAGGTCGTGCAGGCGGGCCCCCGGCCCGACGAGGAGGCGGTCGACCAGGGCCCGTCCCGACGGGTCGAGGAGCTGGACCTCCCAGTTGCGCAGGCGGGCGGTGGGCGGACGCAGGGCGCGGGCCAGGCGCCGCAGCGCCCGACGGGGCAGGCGCCAGGTCCGTTCGTGGCGCAGCCGGAACAGGTCGGTCTCCACGGCCTGCCACTCGACGGCGGCCAGGTCGGGGGCGTGGCGGCGCAGGTACCCGACCTGCAGGCGGCGGTCGGCGGTGAGGGGGGCCGGCAGCGACAGCACCAGGTCGGCCAGCCGCGGGTCGTAGAAGGGCAGGCGGGGCGGGGTCGCCGCCTGGAAGGCCCGGAGCGTGGTCTGGGTCCAGCGCCACGACCACTGCTCGGTCTTCAGGGCCAGGAGCCGCATCCGGGGGTCGGCGACCTCCGCCAGGGCGTCGGCCTCGGCGTGGAGGAGGTCGGTGAGCTCGGGCCCGGGGTCACGGCCCAGGTGGGGACGGACGAGGTGCTCGACCAGCCACTCGTGACCCCGCTTCGTCGTCGCCGTCACCAGGGCACCGGCCGTGTCACCGTCGGCGGGCGGGGTGGGGGTGCCGAACCAGACGTCGCCCCAGTGGGCCGCCACCACGGCGTCGGTGGCGGCCAGCTCGTCGGCCATCGACGACTGGCGGCAGAGGGTGAGGTCGACCAGGCCCTCGGTGGCCCCCAGGACCTCGTCGAGCCCGTCGGCCAGGTACGGCTCGATGACCCGCGTGGTGACCGAGAGGCCGCGGGCGGCGCCCACCTCGGCGGCGATGCGCAGCTCCGGGGAGTCGGCGTCGTAGCCGTAGCTGTAGGCCCAGAGGTCGTGGTCCGGGGCCCCGCCCCGGGTGAGGGCGGCCACGGTGCAGCGGGAGTCGAGGCCACCGGACACGGGCACGGCCAGGTGGGCGCCGGCGGCCTCCTCGTCGAGGACCTCGTCGAGGACGGCGGCCAGCTCGTCGACCACGGTGGCCTCCGGTCGGGGCCGGGGGTCGTGCGCCCAGCCCACCCATCGGCGCGGGGGACCGGGCCGGCCGTCGGCGGCCCAGGTCTGCTCGGTGCCGGGCCGGAGGAGGCGGACGCCGGCCACCGGCAGTCGGTCACCCGGGTACCAGCCGAAGCGGGCGTAGCCGGCCACCGCCAGCCAGTCGAGGGAGGCCCCCGACGCCCAGGCGGCGGGCGAGAAGGTCGCCACCATCCCGTCGGTTGCGTAGGCGTGGACGGTCGCGAACCGGTCGGTGGTGACCGTCCAGGTCCGGGCGGTCCGGTCGTGGCGGACCTCCAGCCAGTGGTCGGGTCGCGTGCCCAGGGTGAAGCGCTCGGTGGTGTCGTCGGCCTTCACCGTCAGGGCGTGGCCCCGCCAGGCCCTCGACGGCGCGGTGGCCCAGAGGTGCCAGCCATCGGTCGCCCGCAGCGCCGTCCACGGGGCGTCGTGGCGGCTCCGGGCGGGGGGCGTCGCCGTCCGGGTGAGGGCCAGGTCGCCGACCCGGCCCGGGTCAACCACCGCCGTCGGTCGACGCCAGGGCCGCCCAGGCGTCGGGCCAGAAGGCCGCCGGGGCGCCGACGACGACGTAGCGGTCGATCAGCGCGGTCACCTCCGTCGTGCGCTCGCCCCGGGCGGCGGCGGCCGCCGCCGTGGGCGTCACGGAGGCGGTGGCGGCGGTGTAGGTCCGCAGGGCCCCGTGCTCGCGCTCGTGGGAGGCGGTGGGGAAGCGGAGGGTGAGGTGGGCGCCGGTCGCGTCCACGGCGGCCACGGCGAACAGCGGGTTGGGCACGAGCGTGCCCTCGCCGTGCGGGGCCGGGTCGAGGGCCACGTCGTCGGTGTGTCCGCCCCAGACGAGGCTGACCACGGTGGCCTCGGGGCCGGCCCGGTCGCGGGTGCGATCGGCGCCGCGGCCGTCGAGGTAGGCGGCCAGCAGCAGGTCGTCGTCGAGCACGGCGGCCCGCTCGGGCAGGACGGCGCGGTAGCCCTCGATCGAGAGCGGCCGGCCCCGGTACTCGTGGTCGTGGCCGGCCACGGCCAGTCCGGTGACCAGCCCCCAGCCGTCGCGCGTGGCCACCCGGGTCATCTCGCGGGCGACCGGTGCCTTGCGGGCCAGGGCGTGGAACACGTCGGAGGCGAAGACCCCGGCCATGGCGTCGTCGGCCAGGGGGAGGGCGTCGAGGTCGACGCAGACGAAGTCGGCCTCGGGGGCCAGGCGCGTGGCGGCGACGTAGAGGGCGAAGAAGAGGCCGTCGACGCCCACGACCGGCGCCGGGGCCACGTGGCGGGCCAGGGCCCAGGTCAGGTGGCCGGCCCCGCAGCCCAGGTCGAGCACGGGGCCCCGGGCGGGGGCCCCGGCCAGGACCCCGAGGGTGGCCAGGTGGCGGGGGAGCGCGAACCGGCACCAGTTGTAGGCCGCCACCTCGGGGTTGCGCAGGTGCAGGTCCTCGTAGGCCAGGGTGAACAGCTCGCGGGTGGTGGTCGCCGGATCGGTGAGGGCGAGGGCGGCCTCGTCCAGTCGGGCCCGGTGCCGGGCCACCAGCCGGTCGCCGACCGGGCGGAGGGCGGCGGTGGCGGCGAACCAGGGCCCGACGCGGGCGGCGCCGGCGGGGGGGATCTCTCCGAAGGCGGCGACGCGGGCGGCCCGGTCCCACTCGCCGGCCCGCACGAGGTCGACCAGGTGGTCGTCGGGGGCCCGCAGGACCGGGATCCCGGCGATGACCGGGAAGGCCCCCGCCTCGCTGGTGAGCACGCCGTGGCGCAGACGCCCGTCGTCCTCGTCGAGGGCCTCCACCGAGAAGTGCCCCCCGGTGAAGGGACAGCGCAGGGCCTCGCGCAGCCACGGTCTCATGCCGCTCGCCACAGCGGCCGGTTGAGGGCCCGGACGACGCGCCCCCGCGGCGTGAAGGCCAGGATCCGGCCCGTGCGGTCGGGCGCCTCGGTCCCGGCCACCACCGCGGCCAACTCGCGGGAGGTCAGGTAGCGGGCGCCGGCCCGGTCGGCCGCGGTCAGCAGTTCGTCGAGCTGGCGGCGGGCGTCGGCGGCCCAGGGTCCGGTGTAGTTGATGCGGTGGGTGTCGACGACGGCGGGCAGCCCCTGCTCGAAGCACCGGTCGATGACCGCGGTGGCCGTGTCGAGCTGGTGGTCGGGCCGGTCGGGGCGGGGGTCGAAGCGGGCGGTGCGGATGAGGCGGACGAGGCCGGCCGGCCCCCGCTGTCCGAGATAGGAACGAGCCGGGTCGCGGCCGGGCCGAGGCACCCGCTCGGTGCCCTGCGCGCTGACCAGGCCGAGGGCGGCGAAGGCGGCCTCGGCCTGGCGGGTGAGCACGTAGTGGGGCGCGATCACCGACCGCGGCGGGGTGCCGGCGATGCGCTCGACGGTGGCCACCGCCGGCCGCAGCCACTCGACCAGGTCCTCGGTGGGTCGGGCCCGGCCGTCGGCCCAGGCCAGCAGCTCGGAGTGGTAGCGCCAGGTCCGGCCCGAGACCAGGGAGAGGCCGCCGTCGACCCGGGCGGCGAAGAGGTCCCGGGCGCCGGGATGGTCGGTCCGGAGGTCGGCCAGCCAGGCCTCGACGTCGAGGTGGCAGCGCCCGTGCAGTTCGAGGGCGGCGAGCCCCTCGTCCACGCCACGGCGCAGCCCGGCCAGCACTGCGGGGTCCGCCGTCTCGTCCAGGGGTCGGTCGTGGTAGCGGGCGAAGTTGTCGGCTTCGATGGCCTCGAAGTCGGCGTTGGCCGTCACCAGGTTCATGGTCATGGCCGCCGGCCGTCCGTCGGGGTCGCGGTGGCCGGCCAGGACCTCGAGCAGGCGGGTGACGTCCTCGGCGGTCTCGGACCACTCGTCGGCCCAGCCCGACGGCCGCCCGTACGGGGCGACGAGGTCGGCCACGGGGCGGCGGCGCAGGCCCCAGTCGTCGCTCTCCAGCACCAGGACCGGCTCGTGGAACCGGGCGCTGGCCCAGAACTGGGACCGCTGGACGACGCGGTGGCCGGCGTTGAGGGGGCTCACCGGGCCAGCACCTCGTCGTAGAGGTCCTGGTACGCCGCCGCCTCGCGGTCCAGGCCGAAGGCGGTCACCGCCCGGTCGCGGGCGGCCCGGCCCAGCGCCTCCCGGCGGGCGGGATCGGCGGCGAGTCCGGCGAGGGCGGTGGCCAGGGCGTCCACGTCGCCCGGAGCGTAGGTGAGGCCGTCGGTGCCGGGGTGGACGACGTGGCGGGTGCCGGCGATGTCGGGGACCACGACGGCCAGGCCCGCGGCCATGGCCTCCAGCACGGCGACGGGGCAGGCCTCGTCGGTGCTGGCGAAGGCGAAGAGGTCGGCGGCGGCGAGGAGGGCGGCGACGTCGTCGACGCCGCCGAGGCGGTGGACCCGGTCGTCGACGCCGAGCCGCTCGGCGGTGGCGTCGACCCGGGCCGTCCACTCGCCGTCGAAGGGGCGGCCGGCCAGGGCCAGGTGGACAGGCGGTGGTGTGCGGGCGAGGGCCGTGACGAGGAGCTCCTGGCCCTTGTTGGGCAGGAGGTGGCCGACGTGGGCCACGAGCACGTCGTCGCCGCCGAGGCCGAGATCGTCCCGGCGGCGGCGGTCCCCGCCCGGCCGGAACCGCTCGTGGTCGACGCCGGGCGGGATGACCGCCAGCGGGCGCCGGAAGCCCGGGAAAAAGTCCTCGACCATGGTGGGGTTCTGGGTGGCCAGGCCGGCGGCCAGGGCCGTGCGCACCCGCCAGCCCCGACCGCCCCAGCTCATGTTCTTCTTCGTGTACACCCACCGGCGACAACCGGCCGCCCGGGCGACGAGGGGCTCGGTGTAGTCGTCGAGGTAGTGGAAGGAGTGCCACAGGTCGGCGCCGCCCGGCGCCGCCCGCCCGGCCCGGCGGACCCGGCCGGGGAGGCGGTGGTAGGGGCGGGCGGCCACGGTGGTGGTCGCTTCGACCAGGGGGATCCCGGCGTCGGTGACGGCGGCCTCGAGGGCCGTGCCCCGGCGCTCGCCCACCGCGATGGTGGGGACGTACCGGGCCGGGTCCAGTCGGCGGGCCATCGCCAGCAGAGCGGCACCCGACCCCGCCGTGTCGAGGTTGGGGATCGTGTAGAGCACGCGGCGGGGGGCGGCCCCGCGAGGTCGATCGGACATGATGGGCTCGTGCAGCGTGCCACGGCGGTGAGCGCCCGGGGGGAACTCTCCCGCACGGCGGGGTGGCTGCGCGAGTCCGTGCGCACCCGTAGCGCCGCCCTCGGCTGGCGCTCGGTGGTCGCGGGAGTGGGCAACGTCGCCGAGGCCGCCGTCCCCGGTCGGGGTGACCGCTTCTGGTGCCCCTGCTGCGGAACGGCCAGTCCGGTGTTCCTGTCGGTGCCCAACCGCCTCCGGCTGGCCCGCCACTCGGTCTGCCCCACCTGTGGTGCCCGCAGTCGCCATCGCGGCATCGCCGTGGTCATCGACCGCGTCGTCGACCCGGCCACCACGCACACGGTCCTGCACTTCGCCCCGGGCCCCTCGATCACCGCCGTGCTGGCCCGCCACCTGCCCGCCGCCGAGGTGGTCACCACCGACCTCCTCCGCACCGACGTCGACCGTCCCGGCGAGGACGTCCAGGCCCTGACCTTCCCCGACGACGCCTACGACCTGGTCGTCTGCAACCACGTCCTCGAGCACGTGCCCGACGACGGGGCGGCGGTGGCCGAGCTGGCCCGGGTGACCGCGCCCGGGGGCCTGGCCGTGGTCAGCGTGCCCGGTGACTGGTCGCGGCGGGAGACGGTCACCTTCCCCGACACCAGCTTCAACGGCCACCACCGGGACTACGGCACCGAGGTGGTCGACCTCCTGGGGTCGGCCTTCGCCGACGTGGAGGTGGTCGTGCTCGGCGACCTCGACGTCGGCGGGCCGGGCCGGGTCGCCCTCCGGCGGGACGACCGGCTGTTCCTCTGCCGGCCCTAACGCAGGCCGGCGAGGGCGACGACCTCGCGGAAGAAGGCGTTCTCCTCGGCCAGCTCGTCGGCCGGCAGCAGGCCCCGCACCTCGCCGTCCTCCAGCACCATGATCCGGTCGCAGATGCTGAGGGTGCTCAGCCGGTGGGCGATGACCACGACCAGGCGCTCCTCGGCCAGCTCGCCCAGGGACTGGTGGACCAGGTGCTCCGAGCGCAGGTCGAGGGCGCTGGTCGGCTCGTCGAGGACCAGCAGGTCGGGGCCGGTGACCAGGGCCCGGGCCAGGCAGAGGCGCTGGCGCTGGCCACCCGACACCGTCTGGTGGCGGGGCCCGATCGGGGTGTCGTAGCCCTGGGGGAGGGCGGCGATCTCGTCGTGGAGGTGGGCGGCCCGGGCGGCGGACTCGACCTCGTCGGGGCCGATGCCGGGGCGGAAGAAGGCGATGTTCTC
The DNA here is from genome assembly GCA_964438115.1 of uncultured Iamiaceae bacterium. GTDB lineage: Bacteria > Actinomycetota > Acidimicrobiia > Acidimicrobiales > DATDAH01 > DATDAH01. The sequence goes on along the minus strand of CAYTJS010000098.1, from coordinate 4,429 downwards.
GGCCACGGTGCCCTCGACCAGCTGCGGGTCCTGGGGGACGAAGCCGACCCGGCGACGCCAGTCGCCCACGGCGAGGTCGGCCTGGGCGGTCCCGTTGACCTCGACCCGGCCCTCGCTGGGCGGGCGGAGGCCGAGCAGGACCTGGATCAGGGTCGACTTGCCGGCGCCGGAGGGGCCGATGACCCCGAGGCACTCGCCCCGGGCCAGGGAGAAGCTGACGTCGTGGAGGGCGGCCCGCCCCTCGCCGTAGCGGAAGGCCACCCGGTCGAAGCGCACCTCGTCGATGCGGTCGAGGGGCGCCCCTTCCCGGGGGATCGCCGCCGCCCGCAGGCCGTCGAGCAGGGCCCGGAGGGCATCCGCGTAGGGGAGGAGGTCGCCGATGCGCTGGTAGGCGCTCTGCAGGCCCTGACCGTAGGAGAGGGCCCGCACCAGCATGAGCACGATGGCCCCCAGGGCCCGGATGTTGGCCACGTCGACGGCGGCGACCACGGCGAGCGTGGCCACGATGAGCACCATGGCCAGGGCCTGGTAGACGGCCGGCACCGACCGGCCCAGCAGGTTGATCCGGTAGAACTCGCGGCCGGCGGCGTCGATGGTGGCGCCCACGGCCTCGGCCCGCTCGGCGCCGACGTCGTGGACCTTGATCTCCTGGCTCAGGCGGACCAGGTCGTTGGTCTCCTGGCCCAGTTCGACGGCCAGGCGGCCGTAGGCCTCGGAGGTGGCCCGCGACCGGCGGGCCAGGGGCCGCAGCAGGAAGAACAGGGCGGTGACACCGACCACGATGGTGGTGGCGGCCAGGGCGTCGACCAGCACGGCCGACACCAGCAGCGCGCCCAGGTTGAACGCCCCTGACAGGGCGCCGGCCACCACGAGGACGGCGGTGGCGACCTGGGCGGTGTGGTTGGAGACGACCTCCTGGAAGCGCCCCTCGCGTTCCTCGGCCTGGCGGGGCCAGGACGCCGACTCGAAGGCGGCGGTGACGTCCCGGCGCAGCCGGACCAGGGCGTCGGTGCTCATGCTCGAGGACAGGCGGGCGTCGGCCACCTGGGCGACGAGGCGACCGACCCCGAGGACGACGGCCACGGCGAAGAGTTGGCCCAGGGTGAGGGTGACGGTGCCGAGGGGGCCGAGGCCCAGCTCGACGTCGGCCTCGTCGTTGGCCATGGTGAAGGCGATCTGGACGAGGACGACGAGGGTGGCGGCCTCGAGGAAGCCGGCCAGCACCGACCGAACGGCCAGCGCCGTCAGCCGGCGGGGGTGGGCGCCGATGAGGGGTGCCAGTCGGCGCCAGGCCTCGGTGAACCGGCGGACGGGGTGGGGGCGGGCCATCAGCGTCGGGCCGTCACGGTCGGGCCATGGCCGCCGCCGTACCCGCCCGGATGGCGGCGGCGGTGGCGGGCAGGGACCGGGCCAGGCGCCGGTGCACGGCGGTCTCGCGGTCGGGATGGCGCAGCGAGGTGACGAGCGAGCTCACCACGGCCAGGTCGAGGCCGGGGGAGGCGTGGGCCCCGTACCAGGCGTCGACGGCCAGCTTGTGGGGGAGCACGTCGTCGACGTAGGTGGCGGGGTCGTCGACGTGGGCCTCCCAGGCGTGGATGACCACCTGGGTCGGCCCGGCGATCCCCGGCCGCAGGGCCAGGCTGGCCCGCCAGGCGGGGTCCTCGGCGTCGACGTGCTCGGGCGCCTCGGGGCGGGGGCCGAGCAGGGCCATCTCGCCCCGCACGACGTTCCAGAGCTGGGGGAGCTCGTCGAGGCGCACGGCCCGCAGGCGGCGACCCAGCGGCGTGACCCGGGTGTCCGCCCGCACCGTGAAGGCGCCGGCGGCGTGGTCGGTCCGCATCGTGCGCACCTTCCACATGGTGAAGGGCCGCCCGCCCTGGCCGAGGCGGGGGAGGCCGATGAGCGGCGGGTGGCGGTCGGCCACGACGACGACGGCGGCGACCACCACCAGCACCGGGACGGCGACGATCCCGCCGAGCAGGGCCAGCACCCGGTCGGCGACGACCCGTCCCTGGAGCCAGGAGGCAGCGGTCAAGGTCGTCGAGTCTGGCAGCCGCGCCCGGGACGGGCCAGGACCGTCGGTTCCCGACGGGGGTGGACGAGGGGAGTACAGTCCTGTCACATTCCTGAACGGTCACGCTCGTGCGGGAAGGGGGTGAGCACGCCATGACCACGCGAGGGGACGCCCCACGGGGGCCGCGTTCCATCGTCGACTGGGACGTCCTGGTCGCCCACCGCTTCGGCATCCAGGCCGGGCTCGACGTCGCCGCCTGGTTCGTCGCCCTGGCCGTGGCCACCATCCTCCGCCACGAGTTCAAGGTCGGGACCGTCGACTGGGTGACCCTCGCCGCCATCTGGGCGGTGGCCGGGGCGGCCCAGCTCGCCGTGGGCACCGCCACCGGCCTCTACCGGGGGCGCTGGCGCTTCGGGAGCCTCGACGAGGTCTCGGCCCTCACCCGGACCTGCGGCGTGGTGACCGCCCTGCTCTTCGTCGTCGACGCCATCCTCCTCGAGCGCTTCGTGCCCCTCTCGGCCACCCTGGCCGGCGGCTTCATCGCCCTCGTCGTCCAGGCCGGTTTCCGGTACGCCTGGCGCCTCGCCCTCGAGAAGCGGCTCCGGCCCGGCGACGACGCCCTGCCCGTGGTCGTCTTCGGGGCGGGGGAGGGCGGGCTCCAGGTGCTCACCGCCATGCTGCGCAACCCGCTGTCGCCGTACCGGCCCGTCGCCCTCGTCGACGACAACCCGGCCAAGCGCCACCTCACCATCTCCGGCATCGGGGTGGAGGGCACCCGCAAGGACCTGGGGGCGGTGGCCCGAGCCCACGGTGCCGCCGCCGTGGTCGTGGCCATCCCGTCGGCCGGTCCGCAGCTCATGACCGAGGTCACCGACCTGGCCCGGGCCGACGGCCTCCGGGTCCTCGTGCTGCCACCGGTGTCGGAACTCTACGACGGCGCCGTCGACGTGAGCGACGTCCGCCCGGTCACCGAGGAGGACCTCCTCGGTCGCCACCGCATCGACACCGACGTGGCATCCATCGCCGGCTACCTCCTGGGGCGTCGGGTGCTGGTCACCGGCGCCGGGGGCTCCATCGGCTCCGAGCTGGCCCGCCAGATCAGCACCTACGGCCCGGCCGAGCTCATCCTGCTGGACCGCGACGAGTCGGCCCTCCACGCCCTCCAGCTCGACCTCGAGGGACGGGCGCTGCTCGACGGCGACCACCTGGTGGTGGCCGACATCCGCGACCGCGAGGCCGTCGAGGTGGTGCTCGCCGAGCGCCGCCCCGAGGTGGTCTTCCACGCCGCCGCCCTGAAGCACCTCCCGCTGCTCGAGCGCCACCCGGCCGAGGCGGTGCGGGCCAACGTGCTCGGCACCCACCACCTGCTCGAGGCGGCGCTGGCCCACGGGGTCGAGCGCTTCGTCAACGTCTCCACCGACAAGGCAGCCGACCCCTGCTCGGTGCTCGGCTACACCAAGGCCATCGCCGAGCGCCTGACGGCCGAGGCCAGCGGCCGGGCCGACGGGGTGTTCCTCTCGGTGCGGTTCGGCAACGTGCTGGGCAGCCGGGGCTCGGTGCTCACCGCTTTCCGGGCCCAGATCGACGCTGGCGGCCCGGTCACCGTCACCGACCCCGAGGTGACCCGCTACTTCATGACCGTGGCCGAGGCCGCCGAGCTGGTCATCCAGGCCGGCGCCCTGGGCGCCGACGGGGAGGTGCTGGTGCTCGACGTCGGGGAGCCGGTGCGCATCGCCGACGTGGCCGCCCGCCTGGTGGCCCAGGCCGACCGCGACGTCGACATCGTCTTCACCGGGCTGCGGCCCGGCGAGAAGCTCCACGAGGTGCTGTGGGCGGGCGACGAGTCCCCTCGCCGCGGCCCCCACCCCCTGATCACCCACGTTCGGGCGCCCCGGCTGGGTCCCGAGGTGATCGACGGGCTGCTCGCCACCCGTGAGCCCGACGAGGTGCGGGAGCGTCTGGCCGAGACGGTCAGTCCTCGGCGAGCGACGCGCTGAGGACCCGGTCCTCGGGCCCCTCCCACGAGACGCTGACCTCGTCACCGGTCGTCTCGAAGCCCGCCTCGGCGGCGATCGCCCACCCGTCGACCACGGTGGTGGCCACGTGGACCCGGTCGGGGTTGACCGTGGGTTGGCCGGCGACCACCAGGCGGTAACCCTCGGCCAGGTCGAGGCCCCCGGCCAGCTCGAAGGTGAGGGTGACCCGACCGCCCGGCGGCACGGCCACGTACCGGGAGTAGACGTTGACGCCCAGCTCCTGCTCGGACTCCATCACCACGTCGGTGCCGCCCTGCGCCGCCGACTGGAGGACCAGCGGGCTGTAGAGCGACAGGTACATGCGGTTGGTGCCCGGCGGCAGGTCGGTGGGGAAGTAGGGGGTGCCCTCGGTGGGGTTCACCCCGATGACCACCTCGGG
>CAYTJS010000097.1:0-11639 GCA_964438115.1 uncultured Iamiaceae bacterium | reverse complement strand
GGGACGGCGGCCGGGGTCGACCGGTCCCCTACGCTCCTCGGGATGCGGCCGCCGTCCGTCGACGCCCTGGCCCGCAGGTTGGCCGACACGGGCCTGCCCCATCCGCTCCTGGTGGACGCGGCGAGGGCGGCCGTCGGGCGGGGGGACCCCGACTCGGCCCGGGCCGAGGCCGAGGCCGTGGCCGCCGCCCTGCTGCGCCCGGTGGTCAACGCCACCGGCGTGCTCCTGCACACCAACCTGGGCCGGGCCCCGCTCGCCCACCACCAGGACGCCGGCTACACCAACCTCGAGCTGGACCTGACCACCGGGGCCCGGGGCTCGCGGTCGGCCCACGCCGCCGGCCTGCTGGCCCGGGCGGCGGGGGCCGAGGCCGCCCTCGTCGTCAACAACGGTGCCGCCGCGGTGCTCCTGGCCCTGGCCGCCCTGGCCCGGGATCGCGAGGTGGTGGTGTCGCGGGGCGAGCTGGTCGAGATCGGCGGCGGGTTCCGCATCCCCGAGATCCTGGCCACCTCCGGTGCCCGCCTGGTCGAGGTGGGCACCACCAACCGGACGCGCCGGGCCGACTACGAGGCGGCCCTGGCCGACGCCGCCGACGTGGCCCTGGTCCTGAAGGTCCACCAGTCGAACTACCGCATCACCGGCTTCACCGAGGCGGCCACCGTCGACCAGCTCGTCGACCTGGGCCCGACGGTCGCCGTGGACCTGGGGTCGGGCCTGCTCGACGCCGCCTGTCCCTGGCTGCCCGGGGGTCCACCGCCGTGGCTGGCGGGCGAGCCGGCGGTGCGCCAACTGCTCGCCGCCGGAGCCGGCCTGGTCGTGTTCTCCGGCGACAAGCTCCTGGGCGGCCCCCAGGCGGGGATCATCGCCGGGCGGGCCGACCTCGTCGCCGTCTGCGCCCGCCACCCGCTCGCCCGGGCCCTGCGTCCCGGCGGGCTGGTGCTGGCCGCCCTCCAGGACCTGGCCCTGGCCTACCTCGACCGGCGGGGCCACGACATCGCCTTCTGGCGCCTGGCCACCACGCCGGTGGACGACCTCACCGCCCGGGCCCAGGCCCTCGATGTCGGCCCCGTCGTCCCGATGGCCTCGGTGACCGGGGGCGGCACCCTGCCCGGTATCGAGATCCCCTCGGCCGGGATCGCCCTCGACGGGGACCACACGGCCGCCCTGCGGGCCGGGCCCGTGCCGGTGATCGCCCGGGTCGACGACGGCCGCACCCTCCTCGACCTGCGCACCGTCGAGCCCGACCAGGACGCCGTGGTCGCCGCCGCCCTCCGGGCCGCCGTCGGCGGGGGGTGACGACCTGTACGTCGTCGCCACCGCCGGCCACGTCGACCACGGGAAGTCGACCCTCGTCGAGGCCCTGACCGGCACCGACCCCGACCGGTGGGCCGAGGAGAAGGCCCGGGGTCTCACCATCGACCTGGGCTTCGCCCACACCGAGGTCGCCGGCCTCGTCGTGTCCTTCGTGGACGTCCCCGGCCACGTCCGCTTCCTGGCCAACATGCTGGCGGGGGTGGGTGGCGTGGTCGCCTGCCTCTTCGTGGTCGACGCCCTGGAGGGCTGGAAGCCCCAGTCCGAGGAGCACCTCCGCATCCTCGAACTGGTCGGCGTGGGCCACGGGGTGGTGGCCCTGACCAAGGTCGACCGGGCCGACGCCGACCTCGTCGCCCTGGCCCGCCTGGAGCTGGCCGACCACCTGGCCGGCAGCTTCCTGGCCGACGCCCCGGTGGTCGAGGTCGCCGCCCCGGTCGGACGCGGGCTCGACGAGCTGCGGGCGGAGCTGGCCACGGTGCTGACGGCCACGCCGGCTGTCGAGGACCGGGACCGGCCCCGCCTGTGGGTCGACCGGGCCTTCGCCGCCCGCGGGGCGGGCACGATCGTCACCGGCACCCTCCTCGGCGGCGCCGTCGCCACCGACGACCGCCTGGTCCTGCGCCCGGGCGGACCGGAGGTGCGGGTGCGGGGCGTGCAGGCCCACCACGCCGCCGTCGATCGGCTCCCGCCCGGCAGCCGGGCCGCCCTCAACCTCGTCGGCGTGGAGCACGAGGCCGTCCACCGGGGCCAGGTGCTGGTCCGGCCCGGTCAGTGGCACGAGACGGCCACCGTGGACGCCGAGCTCACCGTGCTGGCCGGGCTCGGCCACCGCGTGTCGCGGCGGGGCGCGTTCGTCGTCCACCTCGGCACCGGCGAGCACGCCGCCGCCCTGCGGGTCCTGGGCACCACCTCGCTGGGCCCGGGCGACACGGGGCCCGTGCGGCTCCACCTGCCCGTGGCCCTGCCCCTCCTGCCCGGCGACCGCTTCGTCCTGCGGGAGTCCGGGCGCCGCGAGACCGTGGGCGGCGGCATCGTGCTCGACGTCGACCCCGTCCTCCCGGCCTCACGCGCCCGGCCCGACCGCTCGGTCGACCGGGTGGTGGCCGAGCGGGGGTGGGTGCGGGCCGACGACCTGGCCCGCCTGACCGGCGAGCCGGCGACGGCCACCGTGGGCGAGTGGGTGGTGGCCCCCGACGCCCTGGCCGCCACCGAGGCCGACCTGCGCGAACGGGTCGCCGCCGCCGGCGACCTGGGCCTCGACCTGGCCCTGCTCGACGACCGCCAACGGGCCGTGCTCGACCGCCTGGGCGACGAGCTGGCCGTTGGCGACGGTCGGGTGCGGGAGGTGGGCGGCACCGACGCCCTGGCCGACCATCCCTTCGTCGCCGCCCTCGCCGCCACCCCGTTCACCCCGCCGCCCCCCGACGGCGTCGATCCCGCCGAGCTGCGGGAACTGGCCCGGCGGGGGCTCGTCGTGGCCGAGAGCGGGGTCTGGTTCGCCGAGTCCGCCGTCGACGCCGCCGCCCGGGTCGTGGCCGGCCTCCTGGCGACCCACCCGGAGGGGATCACCCTCAGCCAGCTGCGCGAGGCCCTGGGCACCACCCGCAAGTACGCCGTCCCGCTGGCCAACCTCCTCGACGCCCGGGGCTGCACCCGCCGCCGCGACGACCTCCGCATCGCCGGCCCGCGCCTGCCAACCGCCTGAGCGGCGGTCGTCCTGGACGGTCAGGCCGCGGTGGGGAGGCGGCGGCGCCACCAGCGCCGACGGGGGGAGACCGCCGCCGGGGCGTCGGCCAGGGCGACCACGTTGGTCACCACCTCGCCGACGCCGGCGGGGTCGGCCAGCAGCCAGGAGTGGCCGCCCTCGACGACCCGGCCGTCGGCACCCAACGCCGTGCAGATGTCGCGGAAGGCGGCCTCGGGCACGACCCGGTCGCGGTCGGCCCACACCGCGGCCACCGGCAGGCCCCGGTCCCGCAGGTCACCCAACTCGACGGTGAGGTCGGCGGTGCGGGCCAGGGTCCCCACCCGCCACAGCGAGCCGGGGCGACGAAGCAGGTTGGGCACGGCCTCGCGCAGCAGGGCGGGCAGGAAGCGGGCCGAGGTCCGCAACGGGAACAGGTCGGCCGGGAAGTGCCGCCCCCAGTCCCACAGCGGGCGCTCGTGCAGCGGGCGGCCACCCTCGTCCCAACTCGGCCCGCCGACGGCGTTGACCAGGACCAGACCCCGGACGAGGTCCGGGTGGCGGTGGGCGACCGCCGTGGCCACGCCCCCGCCGAAGGAGTGGCCGACCACCACGGCGTCGGTCAGGCCGACGGTGGCCGCGAGCTCCGCCACCCAGTCGGCGTAGCCGGCGACGTCGGTGTGGTCCCGGGGGAGCGGCGCCGTGCGCCCGAAGCCAGGGAGGGCCGGGGCGACCACCCGCAGGCCCTGGCCCACGAGCTGGTCGTGGACGACCCGGTAGGCCCGCACGCCGAGCCCCAGCCGTGGAGGAACAGGACGCCACGACCGGCGCCCACGTCCAGGACCTCGGCCCGACGGCCCTGCACGGTCACCGTGCGCGGCTTGCTCACCACAGTGAGCAGTCTAGATCCTCCAGCTAGCAATCCCCCCGGGGATCGACCCCGGCGACGCCTACCCGGCCCGGAGACGGTCCCGGGCCCGTTCGAGGAGCAGGACCATGGTGTCGACCTCCTGGGCGCCGGGGATGGAGAGCCGGTCCCCGACCACGAAATTGGGTACGCCGTGGATGTCGCGCTCCCGGGCGGCGGCGAGGTCGGCGGCCACCTCGTCGGCGAAGGTCCCGGCGGCCAGCACCTCGGCGGCGGCGGCGCCGTCGAGGCCCACCGCGGCGGCCAGGCCCGCAAGTGTGGTCGGGTCGGCGACGTTGCCGCCGTCGGTGAAGTACGCGCGGAACAGCTCCCGGACGAGGGCGTCCTGCTCGGACCGGCCCACGGTCCCGGCCCAGGCGATGAGCCGATGGGCGTCGAGGGTGTTGACCCGCAGGGCCCGGTCGAAGCGGTAGTCGATGCCCTCGGCCTCGCCCAGCGCCGTGAGGCGGGTGGTCATGCCGTCGAAGGAGCCGGCGCCGTACTTGCGCTCGATGGCCCGGCGCAGGTCACCGGGCTCGCGGGGCGCCGACGGGTCGAGTTGGAACGCCCGCCAGTGCACCTCGACCTCGTCGCGCCAGGCGAGACGGTCGAGGGCCTGGTCCAGGCGACGGGCGCCCAGGTAGCACCAGGGGCAGATCACGTCGGACCACACGTCGATGCGCACGGCCGACCCAACACCCGCCGCCGCCGGGGGATTCCGGGACGCGCTCGCGGACGGAGATCAGCGGCGGTCGAGCAGGGCCCGGCGCTCGGCCTCGTTGCGGCCGCCCCAGATCCCATGGGGCTCCCGGATCTCGAGGGCGTAGTCGAGGCAGGGCCCGCACACCGGGCAGGTGGCGCAGATGGCCTTGGCCCGACGCTCGCGTTCGGCCTTCTCGTCCTTGCGTTCGAACTGCGGTGGCGGGAAGAAGATGGCGGCCTGGGGCCCCCGACACGCCGCCTTCACCTGCCACTCGACCGCCGTGATCTGTGCGCTCACTGGTCCCCCTTCCTCCGGGGACGTTAGGGGCGGGGCGATTTCCCGTAAAGGGGCGCGTGTGAATTCCCTGGAAACGCCGAACCGTGATTCAGTGAACTGCGAACCCCGTTCAGGAGCGGCGGTGCTCCTTGGGGCGGCGCTCGGGATCCTCGGACTCGACCTCGAGGACGAGGCCGTCGAGACCGGCCACGACCACGGCCTCGCCCGGGTCGAGTGGGGTGGCCCGGTTGGTGCGGGCCCGCCACAGGGCGCCCCGCACCCGCACGGTGCCGTCGGGGTCCACCGGGGTGACGGCCTCGCCCGCCTCGCCGATCATCCACTCCCGGCCGATGGTCGGCGTCGAGAACCGGGTCCGCACCATGGCGGGCATGCCGGCCAGGACGGCCACGGCCAGGGCGGCGAACACGCCGACCAGGGTGATCCACGACAGGGACGGGCCGTCATAGAGGAACAGGGTCCCGACGGCGAAGGAGAGGAAGCCCACGCCGGTCCAGAACCGGGGCACCCCCGTCTGCACGTCGACGGCGAAGGCCACCATCGACACGACGAGCAGGCCCACCGCCCAACCCCGGGCGGGCAGGACGGCCAGGCCGTAGCAGCCGAGGACGAAGAGGAGGGCGGCCACCACCCCGGCCACGCCCACCCCGGCCGTGTAGAGCTCGAAGAGGATCAGGCCCATGCCGAGGACGAAGAAGAGGTAGGCCACCGCCGGACTGGCGGCGGTGTGGAACACCTGGGCCGTGATGGGCAGCTGCCCGAAGCGGGTCTGGGTCACGGGCACGAGGTCGCCGTCCTCGAGCTCGGTCTCGAACCCCGGCAGGTCGTTCACGAACAGGCCCACGGTCGGGGCCAGGCGGTCGGCGTAGCCGTCCTCGACCGCCACCTCGTCGTCGACGGTTCGGTCCTCGAGGGCCCCGTCGAAGGGCACGCCGAACTCGTCGGCGGGCAGGCGGGGCTCGCCCACGTCGCCGATGCGGGTGCCGGGGGCCATGCCGATCTCGGCGGTCACGGCGGCCAGCTCGGCCGCCCCGCCGTAGGCCCGGGCCCCGCTGGGGCCGACCCACACCGACACGGGTACCGACGACGACTCGATCCGCCGGGCCAGGTCGGTGAGGGTGGCGTCGTCGACGGCACTGCCCCGGCTGTTGAGCTGGAGGACCACGGCGATGGCGTCGTCGGCCTCGGCGTCCTCGATGGCGCCGCTGACGAAGTCCACGAGGACCGGGTCGAGGTACCCCGACACCTCGAGCACGACCACGGGGCCGCCGGCGCCACCGTCGTCGACCTGGGCGCCGCCCGCCGTGGTGGCCAGCGACACCACGCCCGTGGCGGCCAACACGAGGCCGAGAACCGTCATCGCTAGCCTGCGCACCGAGCCTCCGAGAGGAACTGGGGTTGGATCCAGCGACGTTCTTCGCCGCATCCCGTGTCGTCATCGTGGCGGGCAAGGGCGGCGTGGGCAAGACGACGGTCACCGCGACCCTCGCCCGGGCCGCCGCGCGCGCCGGGCGCCGGGCCCTGATCGTCGAGGTCGAGGGCAAGTCGGGCCTGGCCCGCATGTTCGGCGCCGAGGACCTCGGCTACGAGGAGGTCACCCTGGCCGGGGGCGACGGCGACAACGCCGACGTCCGGGCCCGGACCCTCACCCCCGACGAGGCCATGGTCGAGTACCTCGAGTCCCACGGCCTCAGCCGGGTGGCCAAGCGGCTGGTGTCGTCGGGGGCCATCGACACCCTGGCCACCGCCGCCCCCGGCATCAAGGACATCCTCGTGCTGGGCAAGGTGAAGCAGCTCGAGCGCGACGCCGGGGCCGACCTGATCGTGCTCGACGCCCCTGCGGCCGGCCACGCCATCACCTTCCTGCGCTCGGCCCGGGGCCTGCTCGACGCCGTGCGGGTGGGGCCGATCCACAACCAGGCGGCCGAGGTGATGGAGCTGCTGAACGACGCCGAGCGCTGCCAGGTCGTGCTCGTGACCCTCCCGGAGGAGACCCCGGTCAACGAGCTGATCGAGACCGCCTTCAACCTCGAGGACCAGGTGGGCGTGGCCCTGGGCCCGGTCGTGGTCAACGGCCTCTACCCCGAACGGCCCGGCCTCGACCGCGACCCGGGCGAGGCCGCCACCGCCGCCGGCGTGGTGCTGCGCTCAGGCGAGGCTGAGGCCCTGGCCGCCGCCGCCGACTTCCGCCGCCACCGGGTCCACCTCCAGCGCGAGCAGGTGGCCCGCCTGCGCGAGCAGCTGCCCCTCCCCCAGCTCCACCTGCCGTTCCTCTTCGGCGCCGAGCTGGGCCCACCCGAGCTCGACCAGCTGGCCGACGCCCTCACCGCCGGCCTCGACGGGCTGGTGGACCGATGAGCGGGCCCGGCGCCTCCGTACGCGACCTGGTGCGCACCGCCGAGGTCATCGTCTGCACCGGCTCCGGGGGCGTGGGCAAGACCACCGTGGCCGCCGTGCTCGCCCTCGAGGGGGCCCGCCAGGGGCGCCGCACCGCGGTGGTCACCATCGACCCGGCCAAGCGCCTGGCCGACGCCCTCGGCCTGGAGGGTCTGACCAACGAGCCCGGGCGCATCGAGGGCGACTGGCCCGGCGAGCTCTACGCCCTCATGCTCGACACCAAGAGCACCTTCGACGCCCTGGTCACCAAGTACGCCGCCGACGAGGACCAGGCCGAGCGCATCCTCGAGAACCGCTTCTACCGCAACATCTCCTCGGCCCTGTCGGCCACCCAGGAGTTCATGGCGATGGAGAAGCTCTACGAGCTCCATGTCGAGTCCGACTTCGACCTGGTCGTGGTCGACACCCCGCCCACCCGCAATGCCCTCGACTTCCTCGACGCCCCCGGCACCCTGACCCGCTTCCTCGACCACCCGCTCTACAAGGTGGTCATGGCCCCCACCCGGGGGATCCTCAAGGCGTTCAACGTGGCCGCCCAGGCCTTCCTGCACACCGTGGCCCGGGTCGTCGGGGCCGAGGTCATCGACGACGCCGTGTCGTTCTTCCAGGCCTTCCAGGGCATGGAAGAGGGTTTCCGCAACCGGGCCGCCAAGGTCGACGAGCTGTTGGCCGACGAGGCCACCGAGTTCGTCCTCGTCGCCTCACCCCGGCGCGACACCCTGGAGGAGGCGATGTTCTTCGCCGAGGCCCTGGCCGGCGCCGACATCGCCGTCAGCGCCCTGATCGTCAACCGCATGCACCCCCGCTTCGGCGAGGGCATCGGCGAGGCGGCCCGTGAGCGGGCCGACACCCACGAGGGCACCGACCTGGGCGAGCTCTACGCCAACCTGGCCGACTTCCAGCTCATCGCCGGGCGGGAGGAGGACCACCTCGCCGGCCTGGTGGGCGCCGTGGGCGAGGCCACCGTGGTCCGGGTCCCCTTCCTGGAGAGCGACGTCCACGACCTCGCCGGCCTCGACGAGCTCGCCCTCCATCTCTTCAGCTGAAATTGCGTGAGTTGGTCCGCCCCAGCGTGACCAACTCACGCAATTTCGGATCGATGGGGCGGATCTGGTGGGTCAGGTGGGTCAGGCGAGGTCGGCGTCGGGGTCGTGGGGGCCGTTGGCCAGGGCCTCGGCGGCGTCGGCCACGGTCTCGGTGACGGCCACGATGCGGTCGAAGCCGGTGGTGTGCAGGAGGCGGGTGAGGGTCGGGCGGCCGCAGGCCACGGCCACGTCGCCGCCGGCCTCACGGGCCCGGCGGATGCCGCCGATGAGGGCCCCCAGGCCGGCCGAGTCCATGAACGGGACGTCGGAGAGGTCGATGAGGAGCTGGCGGACCTCGCTCAGCTCGGCCAGGGCCTCGCGGAAGCGGCCCACCGTGTAGGCATCGAGCTCGCCCTCGGGGCGGCAGAGCGTGTAGGCCTCGCCCGCTTCGACGGTGATCGTGAGCACAGCACCCTCCGGGACAGCCTTCGGCGGCCGGCGCGATGGTACCCCTGAGCCCGGGGGCGGCCACCGGGGTTCACCCGGCGGGGGCGGCACCGGTACGCTCCGCCCCGTGCCCGTCGTGCTCCTGGCCACCGATGCCGACCATCTCCACGAGGAGGTCGACGCCGCCCTCGGCGACGACGCCACCACGGTGCAGCGGGTGCGCGCCGGACGTGACGTCCTCGCCGCCGTGAAGGAGCTGGACCCCGACCTGGTCCTCCTCGACCTGCAGATCGGCAACATGGGCGGGATGGCCGTGTGCATGTCGCTGCGCCTCGAGGAGGGCGCCGGACGCCTCAAGCGCCGGCCGGTGCTGATGCTCCTCGACCGCCAGGCCGACACGTTCCTGGCCCGCCGGGCCGACGCCGACGGCTGGCTGGTGAAGCCCCTCGACGCCTTCCGCCTGGGGCGGGCCACCCGCGCCCTGCTCGACGGCGGCACCTGGGCCGAGGGCACGGCGGTCGTCACCCGCGAGGGCAGGGCCGAGGTCGCCGACCAGGACGGGGCCGAGGTCGCCGACGAGCTCACCGACGCCACCACCGGGGCCGACGACACCGTGGCCGTCGACGCCACCAACGCCGAGGCCTGAGCCCCGGCGGGAACGATCAGCGCCCCGACCGATGGTCGGGGCGCTCCCTCGATTGGTCGGGAAGGCGGGATTTGAACCCGCGACCTCGTCGTCCCGAACGACGCGCGCTGCCAAGCTGCGCCACTTCCCGGTGTCCGGCAGCGTACCCGCCTGACCCTGGCCCCGTCACCTGGCTCCCACCGTGGCCAATTTGACCGCTTTAGGTGGCATTCTTTGCTCCTGTCTGCCAGTCTGTGGCTTCACGTGGTGGCGATGACCACGTAGAGCGGTAACTGGGAACCAGAGAGGTGCGGGCGATGCACACCGGGTGGGGCCGGATCGAGGGTGGCGCGTCATGGTCGTGATCCCCGTGGAGGAACTGGTCGACGACAGGGTCATCGACCTGCGCGACGGGGCGGCGGCATTGCGGCGCCGGGTCCCGGGGCGAGCGACGGTGTCGGTCGTGGTGCCGACACTGAACGAGGCCGCCAACGTGGGGCTGGTCCTGCCCCGCATCCCGTGGTGGGTGGACGAGGTCGTCCTGGTCGACGGCGGCTCCACCGACGACACCGTCGAGGCTGCCCGGGCCGCCCGCCCCGACGTGGTGGTCGTCATCGACCCGACGCCGGGCAAGGGTGCCGCCCTGCGCACCGGCTGGCACCGGGCCCGGGGCGACATCGTCGTGACCATCGACGCCGACGGGTCCACCGACCCCAGGGAGATTCCCGCCTTCATCGGCCCCCTCCTGGCGGGCGCCGACATGGTCAAGGGCTCGCGGTTCGTGCACGGCGCCGGCAGCGACGACATCGACTGGTTCCGGCGCCTGGGCAACCGGGGCCTCACCCGACTGGTCCGGGTGCTCTACGGCGGCCGGTTCACCGACCTCTGCTACGGCTACAACGCCTTCTGGCGGCGGGTGGTGCCGATCTTCGAGGCCGACGGCGACGGCTTCGAGATCGAGACCCTGATGAACGTCCGGGCCCTGCGCCACGGCCTGCAGGTCGTGGAGGTGGCCTCGTTCGAGGCCGAGCGGATCCACGGCCAGAGCAACCTCCGGACCTTCACCGACGGCTGGCGGGTGCTGCGCACCATCCTCCGGGAGCGCCTTCGGCCCCTCGAGGCCGTCACCCCCGAGCGGGCCCCGGCCCCCGTCCCGGTCGAGGCGTGGTGAGCCGCCCGGCCACGACCGTCGTCATCTGCGCCCACACCGAGGAGCGCTGGGACGACCTGGTCGCCGCCGTCGCCTCCGTCGAGGCCCAGTGCCGGGACCTCGACGAGGTCGTCGTGGTCATCGACCACAACCCGGTCCTGCTCACCCGGGCCGAGGCCGCCTTCACCACCGCCACCGTGGTGGGCAACGAGGGTTCCCGGGGCGAGTCGGGGGCCCGCAACGCAGGGGTGGCCGTGGCCAGCGGCGAGGTGATCGCCTTCCTCGACGACGACGCCACCGCCGCGCCCGGGTGGCTCGACGCGCTCCTGGCCTGGTACGCCGACCCCGAGGTGCTGGGGGTCGGGGGCGCGGCCGACCCCGCCTGGGACACCGCCCGACCCCGGTGGTTCCCCAGCGAGTTCGACTGGGTTGTGGGCTGCGCCTACCGGGGGCTGCCCACCACCGCCGCCCCCATCCGCAACCTCATGGGCTGCACCATGAGCTTCCGGCGGTCGGTGATCGAGGACGCCGGCGGCTTCTACGACGGCCTCGGCCGCACCGGCGACGACGGCTTCGGCTGCTCCGAGACCGAGTTCTGTCTGCGGGCCCGCCGCCTGCTGGGGGGCCGCTTCGTGTACGAGCCCCTCGCCCGCATCCGCCACCGCGTCCCCGAGGGCCGCACCCGCTGGTCCTACTTCGCCACCCGGTGCCGGGCCGAGGGCCGCTCCAAGGCCCGCCTGGCCGACCGGGAGGGGACCGAGGACGCCTTGGCCCTGGAGCGGGCCTACGTGCGCCGGGCCCTGCCCGCGGGCGTGGCCCGGGGTGGCCGGGACCTCCTGCGGGGCGACCCCGGCGGCGCGAGCCGCGCCGCCGCCATCGTGGCTGGACTGGGCCTGACCGGGGCCGGCTACCTCGCCGGCCTCGCCGGCCGGCCCCGGGGATCGGCCCGCCGGACCCCGGTGACGAGCGGGACCTCCGGGTGAGCACCTTCGAGGCGACCCGGGTGCAGGTGGTCGACGTGGACCGGCCCCTGCCCCCGCTGGGCCCCGACGGCCCGGACGGCCGCTGGCACGCCCGGACCCTGGTGCTGGTG
>CAYTJS010000096.1:0-11770 GCA_964438115.1 uncultured Iamiaceae bacterium | reverse complement strand
GCCCCCGCGACGACCCCCTGCAGCCCGACCGCGAACTGGCCGAGGTCGGCCTGGGGGAGTCCTTGGCCACCGCCGCTCGGGCCGATGACCGGCGGGACCACCTCGCCGCCCGGGTGGCGGCGCCGACCGTCGTCCTCACCGCCCCGCGGGCCGACCCCCGGGCTCAGCGCGAGCTCCAACCGGCTCGCTGGCTGCTGGAGGAGCTGGGGGCGCGGGTCGGGCGCCGGGTCGGGGTGGCCGCCGCCGCCGACCTCGAGGGCGCCTGGCTCCGCCGGCCACCGTCCTTCGAAGACGCGGTGCGCACCGTCTCGGTCCCCGTCGACGCCCATGAGCGGGACCTGGCCGCCCTGCTGGCCCAGGTCCGCCCCGGCACCGCCGAGGTCCTCGGCCACCCCGTGGCCCGACACGACGCGGCCCTGGCGCGGGGGCTCGAGGCGGTGACCGACCGCCGGGACCGGGTCTTCGGCCCCTGGACCGGTGCCATCGGCGAGCGGCCCGAGCTGGCGTTCGGCGCCGTCGCCCTGGCCAGCGCCACCCGCTTCGAGCGCTGGGCCCGGTGTCCGTTCGACTACTACCTGGCCACCGTGCTGGGGGTTCGTCCCCTCGACGAGCCGGTCGACGCCGAGGGCATCACCCCGCGGGACCGGGGCTCGCTCGTCCACCAGGTGCTCGAGACCTTCGTCGCCGGTGCCCTGGGCCGCGCCCCCGACCAGCCCTGGGACGACGACGACCGCGAGCGCCTCCAGGCCCTGGTCGGCGAGGTGGGTGACGAGTACCGGGCTCGGGGGATGACCGGTCGGGACCTCGGCTGGGAGCTCGAGTCCTCCGCCATGCGGCGATGGTTGGACGCCGTGCTCGACCGCGACGAGGCCGAACGGGCCGCCCGGCGGACCACCCCGGTGGCGGTGGAGCTGGCCTTCGGCGACGAGGACGGGCCGCCGCCGGCCGAGGTGGCCCTGCCCGACGGTCGCCGCCTGCTCTTCCGGGGGATGATCGACCGGGTGGACCGGGCCGAGGACGGCTCGCTGGTGGTCATCGACTACAAGACCGGCTCCAGCTCGGGCTACAGCACGGTGGACAAGGATCGCCTCGACCGGGGCCGTCACCTCCAGCTCCCGCTGTACGCCGACGCCGCCCGCCGGGCCCTGGCCCCCGACGACCCTGCGCCGGCGGTGGACGCCTACTACTGGTTCGTCGAGCAGCCGGGGCGGACGGCCTGGCGGGGTGGACCCATCGACGACGCCGTCCAGGACCGGTTCGAGGACGTGGTGACCACCATCGTGGAGGGCATCGAGACGGGCCGCTTCCCGGCGAACCCGGGTCCCGAGGGGTTCTGGGGTCCGCCCAACTGCCAGTACTGCGACTACCGGCGGGTGTGCCCGAACAGCAAGGTCGAGCTGTGGGAGGGCGTCCGTCGGGACCCGTCTCTTGGGCGCTACGTCGAGATGGCCGAACCGGAGGGGTCGTGACCGTTCCCGCCGACCAGGCGGCCCGCGACCGGATCGACGACGACCTCGACGCCACCCTCTTCGTCGAGGCCGGGGCGGGCACCGGCAAGACCACCGCCTTGGTGGGTCGGGTGGTGAGCCTGGTGGCGCGGGGCCGGGTCAGGTCGGCCCGGGAGTTGGCCGCCATCACCTTCACCGAGGCGGCCGCCGCCGAGTTGCGGGACCGGGTCCGGGAGGGCCTGGAGAAGGCGGCCACATCGCTCGAGCTGGACGACGATGCCCGGGCCCGGGTCGAGCGGATCCTGGCCGACGTCGACGAGATCGTCATCACCACCCTGCACGGGTTCGCCAGTCGTCTCCTCGGGGAGTACCCGCTCGAGGCCGGGCTCCCGCCGGGCTTCGAGGTCGAGGACGAGATCGAGGCCTCGGTCCGCTTCGACCGCCGGTGGGCGGACCTCGTGGACGACCTCCACTCCGATCCGGCCACGCGGCCGGCCCTGGCCCGCGGCCTACTGATCGGCCTGCAGTTGCGCCGGCTGCGTGAGGCGGCGTCTGTCCTCGAGCACAACTGGGACCGGGTGCCCCTCGGGCCACCGGCGCCGGCCCTGCCCGCCGTGGTGGTGGGTGACCTCGCCGCCGCCCTGGACGAGGCCCTCGACCGCCGCTCGGTGTGCCTCGACGACGGCGACCTCCTGGCCGAGCACCTCGACACCGTGGTCCAGCCCTTCCGCCGGGAACTCGACGTCCTCGTGGAGGTCGGCGAGGACGACGCCCTGCTCGGGGTCGTGGCCCGAGCCGACAAACTGACCTGCTCACGCGGTCGGGCGGGCAACTGGGGCGACTCCAAGGGCGAGGTGACCGGGGCGCTCGACCGGGCCGAGGCCGCTCGTCAGGCCGTCCTGGCCGAGCACCGCCAGGCGGTGATGGCCGTACTGATCGGCCGTCTGGCCCACTTCGCCCGTGACGGGGCCGAGGACCGGCGCCGCCGGGGTCTGGTCAGCTACCACGACCTGCTGGTGCGGGCCCGGGACCTGTTGCGTGAGGACGCCGCGGTCCGCACCGCCCTGGCCGACCGCTATCGCCACCTCCTCATCGACGAGTTCCAGGACACCGATCCCCTCCAGATCGAGATCGCCGCCCTGCTGGCCGCCGCCGACCCGGCGGCCGAGCCCGGCCCGTGGGACACCATCGAGGTCGTCCGGGGCAAGCTGTTCTTCGTCGGTGACCCGAAGCAGTCGATCTACCGGTTCCGTCGGGCTGACATTGCCCTCTACGCCAAGGCCCAGGAGGCCTTCGGGGCCGACCTGGTCCACCTGACCGCCAACTTCCGGTCCGTGCCGGCCGTGCTCGACTGGGTGAACGCGGTGTTCGGCCGCCTGATCGAGCCCGAGGGCGAGGTGCAACCGCCGTACGTCCCCCTCGACGCCAGCCGGGCCGTGGCCGGCGAGCGCCCCGCGGTCCTGGTGGTGGGCGGCCCGGTCGAGGGGGTCACCGCCCCGACCCTGCGCGAGACCGAGGCGGCCGAGCTGGCCGCCCTGATCGGGCGGATGCGGGCCGAGGGCTGGGAGGTCGGGCGGGACGAGCGCCGCCCGCTCCGGTACGACGACGTCGCCCTGCTGGTGCCCACCCGGACCCCGCTCGGCCAGATCGAGCGGGCGCTGGAGGCCGCAGGGATCCCGTACCGGATCGAGAGCCGGTCCCTGGTGTTCCAGACCGACGAGGTCCGGGAGCTCCTGGCCATCCTGGCCGCCGTCGACGACCCGGCCGACGCGGTGGCCCTGGTGGCGGCCCTGCGCTCGCCCGGCCTGGCCTGCTCCGACGCCGACCTGGCCGACTGGCGGCTGGCCGGCGGGCGTTGGCAGCTCGACGCCCCAGTTCCCGACGGGTTGGAGGACCATCCCGTGGCCCGGGCCCTGGCCGCCCTCGCCCGCCACCACGCCGATCGCGACCACCTCCCGGTCAGTGCCCTGGTCGACCGCATCGTCGGTGACCGCCGCCTGGTCGAGCTGACCCTGGCCCGCCGGCGACCCCGGGACCACTGGCGTCGCTACCGGTTCGTGACCGACGCCGCCCGGGCCTTCGTCGAGGCGGGGGGCACCTCGCTGGCCGAGTTCGTCGCCTGGGTCAGCGCCCAGGCCGATGCCGGGGCCGACCGCATCGAGACGGCCGTGCCCGAGCCCGACGACGAGGCCGTGCGCATCATGACCGTCCACGGCGCCAAGGGCCTCGAGTTCCCGGTCGTGGTGTTGGCCGGGCTAAACGCCGACCGCGATCCCCGCCACCCGATCGTGGCCTGGGGCCCGGGAGGCCCCGAGGTCCGCATGGGGTCGAAGGAGCACGGCTACGTCGAGACCGCCGGGTACGACGCGGTGCGGGCGGGGGACCAGCGCTTCGAGGTCGCCGAGCGGATCCGCCTCCTGTACGTCGCCGCCACCCGGGCCCAGGACCACCTGGTGGTCAGCCTCCACCACCGGGTCGGCGGCCGGACCCACGCCGAACTGCTGCACGACGCCTGCACCGCCTGCCCCGACCTCCACGAACGCCCCGAGCAGGTCGAGTTCGACCTCGGGATCGAGGTCGGGGCCCTGCTCGCCCCGGTCGAGCCGGACGACGCCGCCGACCGCTGGCGGGCCGAGCGCGAGGCCCTGCTGGCGGGGGCCCGGGCGTCGGGCGCCGTCGCCCCCAGCGGCCTGGGCCACGACGTGTGGGTGCCGCGCCCCGAGGCCGACCAGCGGGTGCCGGGTCGGGGGGAGGGGGGCACCGCCCGGGGCCGGGCCGTGCACGCCGTGCTCGAGACGGTGGCCCTGCCCGGGGCCGAGGACCTCGACGACCTGGCCCGGCGGGAGGCCGAGCACGAGGGCCTGGTCGACCGGGCCGAGGAGGTGGCCACCCTGGCCCGGGCCGCCCTGGCCGCCCCCGTGGTCCGGCGGGCGCTGGACGCGCCCCGCCGCTGGCGGGAGCTCCCGGTGGTGACCCGGGTGGGGGAGCGGGTCCTCGAGGGGGTCATCGACCTCGCCTTCGAGGACGCCGACGGCGCCCTGGTGGTGGTCGACCACAAGACCGACACCCTGGCCGACGAGCCCGATGCCGTGGCCGCCGCCGGCCGCTACCGGCTGCAGCTGGCCGCCTACGCGCTGGCCCTGGGGCAGGCGACCGGACGGCCGGTGCGGGAGGCGTGGCTGGTCTTCGCCCGGCCCGACGGCGCGGTCGAGGTCCGCATCGACGATCTCGACGCCGCGGTGGCGGAGGTCATCGCCGAGCTGACGGGATAGGTGAGGACTCAGCCCGCGGCGGCGGTGGCCAGGGCGCGGAGGTGGTCGACGGCGTGGCCCAGGCCGTCGGGATCGGCGAAGAGCGAGCTGCCCGCCACCAGGACGTTGGCGCCGGCGGCGGCGGCCCCGGCGATGGTGGCCGGGCCGATGCCCCCGTCCACCTCGATGTCGAGGTCCTCGAGGCCGCCGGCGTCGGCCCGGGCCCGCAGCTCGGCGACCTTGGGTTCCATGGTGGCCAGGTAGGGCTGGCCGCCCCACCCGGGGTTGACGGTCATGACCAGCACCATGGCGCAGAGGTCGAGCACGTGGGCCACCGCCGACACGGGGGTGGCGGGGTTCAGGGCCACGGCCGCCTGGGCGCCGAGGTCACGGACCGCACCCAGGGTCCGGTGCAGGTGGTCGGTGGCCTCGGCGTGGACGATGAGCAGCTCACAGCCGGCCTCGACGTAGCGGTCCAGCATTCGGTCCGGGGTGTTCACCATGAGGTGGGCCTCGAAGGGCACGGCGACCCGGTCGCGCACCGAGGCGATGACGTCGGGACCGAAGGTGAGGTTGGGGACGAACTGGCCGTCCATCACGTCCCACTGGATCCGGTCCACCCCCGCCGCCTCGAGGGCCTCGCACGCCTCGCCCAACCGGGAGAAGTCGGCGGGCAGGACGGAGGGGACGATGCTGATCGGCCGGGCCACGCCCCGAACCCTAGGCGGGTGGCCCGACCGGCCCCAGGCCTCTTCCCGCGAGCGCCCCCGGCAGGATTCGAACCTGCGGCCATGTCATTAGAAGTGACGTGCTCTGTCCACTGAGCTACGGGGGCCCGGCGGCCGCGACGCTATCCGTGGGGGACCGGGGGATCCTGCCTCTATGCTGGCGCTCCCTTGGTGGCCGTAGCTCAGCCCGGTTAGAGCGCCAGGTTGTGGCCCTGGAGGTCGGGGGTTCAAGTCCCCTCGGTCACCCCATACCGGTTCCCGGCGAGGCCGGCGGTCGACGTCTCCTCGGCCGCTAGCCTCCTCGGGCGTCGGGCCTCTAGCTCAACGGCAGAGCAACGGCCTCTTAAGCCGCAGGTTCTGGGTTCGAATCCCAGGGGGCCCACCACCCACCCTCCCGACCCTCACGGCGGGTACTCGTAGACCTCCGTGGGCCGATCCGCCGGCTCGATCCCCGTGGCGGTGATCGTCGGCGGGTCGGCGGTCAGCTCGCTGGCGGGTGAGCGCGAGGGGTCGAGCGTTCCCGTCACCGTGACCCATTCGTCGGGCTCGGGCATCTCGGCCCCCTCGGGCAGGTCCACCCGGATCAGCACGGCGATGGCGTCGGCGGCGCAGCAACCGATCGTGAACCGGGTCAGGTAGAAGCCGTCGTCGGGGGACGCCTCGTCCTCGGTGACGAACCCGGTGAGGGTCACCTCGGTGTCGGCCAGCAGGGGCCGGTCCTCGGGATCGTCGGCCGCCCGGACGTAGTCGAGCACCCGCAGGGCCGGGGCCTGGCCGCCGAAGGAGCCGGCCCGCAGGTACTGCTCGAGGTCGAACTCGCCCGGCGGCAGCAGGCGGTCGGCCGTCTGGCGGCCGGCGGCGTAGGAGCCGAGCGGATTGGCGCCGACGGCGATGGCCACCGCCACCGGGACGGCGAGCAGCCACCCGATCCGCCCGGCGTGGTGGCGATGGCCCTCCACCCCGTCGTCGTGCTCGGCGGCCGGGGTGCGGCGGCCCCGGACCAACAGCACCACGCCGAGCACCACCAGCCCGGCGCCGGCCACGACCAGCCACCGACCGGTGCTGGGGCGCACGTACAGGAGGGCGGTGTCGGTCAGCCCCATCCAGGCGGCGAACCCGCCGATGAGCACCACGAGCGCCCCGGCGTCCATGCGCCTCACAGCAGCACCGTCCCCACGACGACGGCGGAGGTGATGGCCACGGCCAGGGTGAGCGGCGCGAAGCGGGCGGCGAAGCCCCGGCCGAAGGCCCCCGCCTGGAGGGCGATCAGCTTGAGGTCGACCATCGGGCCCACGACGAGGAACACCAGGCGGGAGGTGAGCGAGAACTGGGTCAGCCCGGCGGCCACGAAGGCGTCGGCCTCCGAGCACACCGAGAGCAGCACGGCCAGGGCGGCCATGGTGAGCACCGCCGCCGGGCCCGAGCCGCCGATCCGCTCGAACACCGACGCGGGCACGAGGGTCTGCATCGACGCCACCATCCCGGCCCCGGCCACGAGGTAGCCGCCCGCTTGGAGGAAGTCGGCAGTGGCGGTCGAGACGAAGTTGTCGAGCGTCGTCCCGTGTTCGTGGTGGGCCTGGCGGTCGCGGAGCCAACCAGGGCGGGCCACGGCCACCCAGATGCCCCCCACGACCACGGCGGCCAGCAGCGATGCCACGAACCGGGCCAGCACCACCTCGGGCTGGTCGGGGTAGGCGACGGCGGTGGACACCAGGACCACCGGGTTGATGGCGGGCGAGGCCAGCAGGAACGTGAGGGCGGCGCCGGCCGGTACCCCGCGACCCATCAGCCGGCCCGCCACCGGCACCGAACTGCACTCGCACCCGGGCAGGAGGGCCCCGGCCAGGCCGGCGGCGGGCACGGCCAGGGCGGCGCGGCGGGGCACGGCCCGGGCGATCCAGGCCCCGGGGACGACGGCCGAGACGGTGGCGCTCACCACCACGCCCAGGACGAGGAAGGGCAGGGCCTGCAGGGTGACCGACACGAAGATCGTCGACCAGTTGCGCAGGACCTGGCCCTCGAAGAGATACCGGAACGACTGGCGGGCGACCAGCACGACCGGCAGGTACGCCCAAACGACCCCGGCCAGACCGAGCCGTCGTGCTCGCGTCCGGCCTTCGGTGGTGTCGATGGTGCGCTCGGCCGGCACGGGGTCCGAGCCTATGGACTGCGGGTAGGGTCGGCTGCCACGCGGGTGTAGCTCAGTGGTAGAGCTCCAGCCTTCCAAGCTGGCGACGCGGGTTCGATTCCCGTCACCCGCTCGCCGCGGCCGTCATGGTCGGGGAGGCGAGATTTGAACTCGCGACCTCCTGCTCCCAAAGCAGGCGCGCTGCCAAGCTGCGCCACTCCCCGGTCACCGGCAGGCTAGAGGCAACGGGCGGCGGGTTCAGCCGGGTTTGCGGGCCAGCGCGACCACGACGTCGCGGTGGTCGGGCTCGGCGGCGGAGGACGCCGTGAGCCGCACCGCCTGCTCCGGGGACCCGAGGCTCGAGGCCACGGCGGTGATCTCGATGGTGAGCGAGACCGACCTGCCGGGCTCGACCGCCGGGAGCACGAAGGTCCCCGCCCGCACGGCGTCGGTGACGTCCCGCCCGCCACTGCGGTACCGGAGCCGGAACTGGTGGGTGTTGCGGCTGCCCCGTACCACGAGGTCGTCCACCTGGGTCCCGTCGTTCTGGACACGGACCCGGGCGGTGGCCGTGCGGCCGTTACGCACGGTGAAGGTGATCTGCTGGCCGGACCCGTCGGTGCCGTAGCGGTCCTGGCCCTTCCAGGCCGAGCCGTGCGCCCGCTTGAGCCACGCGTCGGGCTGGTGGGCGCCGGCCCCGACCCGGTAGGTCACTGACTCGGTGGTGGTGTTGCCGGCGCCGTCGGTGCCGGTCACAGTGAGCGTGTGCTCGCCGGGCGTCGCGGTGTCGAGGCGGCCGGGCACCGTGCTGTCGGCGGTGCAGGTGGCGAGCGTGCTGCCGCCGCGGTCGGTGCAGCCGAGGTCGAGGTCGACGACCTGGTCGCGGCCGTAGACCTGGCCGTCGACCGGTGTGGACACGGTCACGACCGGGGCGATGGCATCGGGGGCCGGGAACCGGAAGGCGCGGTAGGTGAGGTAGCCCAGCGTGGCGGAGAGGGACCACACGACCTGGCCGTCGGCGTCCACCTCGGTGGCCACCGGTGCATCTGAGGCCCACCCGATGAGGGTGTTGCCGTTGGCCAGTCGCTGGCTGGAGCCGGCGAAGGGGGTGAAGCGACCGGTCACCTCGTGGCTCCACACCAGGGTGGCGGTCTGGGCCTCTTCGTCGAGGACGTACTCGGCCACCCGGGACTGGGGCCGGGCGATGCGGGGACCGCCGGGGTCCTCGGGGTCGGGGCAGATGTCGCCGGTCTGGCCCGCGAAGGGGCTGGCGGGTTCGTAGGCCGCGCCGTTGTCGAAGACGAGCAGGTTGCCGTTCGCCAACTCGTAGGCGGTGTGCTGCGCGCACGGGCCGCCGTAGGGGTCGTCGACGAAGGTGAACTCGTTGGCGAGGCCGCCGAGGCGCCAGATCACCTCGCCCTCGTCGTAGCCGTCGTGGGCCCTGCGGGCGATCTTCAGGATCTGCGACGTGTTGCGGAACGAGGCGAGGAAGTCGCCGTCGGCGGTGACCTGGAGGGAGTTGATGTGGGCGTAGTCCCCGTTCGGGCTGACGAGTCCCTCCGCGAACGGGACGTGGTCCCGGCTGCGCCACTGGAACACGACCTGGCCGTCCTCGTCCTGCTCCTGGATGACGGACTCCAACACCCCAGGGTTGTCGGCGAAGTACTCGTAGGCGACCAGCGCCACGTGACCGTCGGGCAGGAAGATCGAGTCGTGGAAGTCGGTGTTGACGAGGCCGACCGTCTCATAGGACGCCACCTCGGCGAAGGAGGCGTCGCGGGCGATGATTCGCTCGCCCAGGCGGCCGGGTGTGGTGGTCGTCCGCCCCTCCGAGTAGCGGCCGTCCGGCTGCAGCTTGAAGTCGTTGCCGGCACCGGTGGCGTCGAGGTAGGCGGGTACGCCGTTGTCGTCGACGACGGCGTTGAACGTGGGCCCGGGGAAGAAGCGGATGAGGCCGAGGAAGACCAGCCCGTCGGCCGGCCCCACCCCCGCCGAGGTGGCGGTCAGGGCGGGGAACTCGGCGGGGAGGACGACGTACCCGTAGGAGGCGGCCCCGCCCTCGTCCTCGATGCGAACGGCGATCTCGTCTCCCGCGACCAGGCCGTCGACGGTCACGGGGGCACCGCTCGTGACCGTTCGCCCGTTCACGAGGACACGTCCCACCGGATCGCTGGTCGAGGCGGTGACGGTGATGCTCCCGGCCGTGTCGGCGCCGGTGCGGATCCCGTAGCGGGTCACCGCCGGGTCGAAGGTCGGGTAGGTGCTGACCCCGGTGCCGCTCACGCTGACGGAGCGCACGGGGCCGTCGGCCGCCGACGGGTCCCCGGTGGCGACCAGGCCGGCAGCGAGGGTGGCGAGTACGGCGAGGGTGGGCAGCAGGTGGCGATGGACGGTCACGGCGCCCTTCCTATCGTCGATCCCTGCGATGAACCCGCAGGCCCGGTGACCACCGCCCGACGGCCCGCGGCGCGCCCGTCCCGGGGTGCGTCATCCCCGAGGGTGGACGGTGAACCGGGCCGTGTCGATGCGGGCGGCGTGGTTGGTCGAGCGCACCGTCACCGTCCGCTCGATCCGCGAGCCCGACGGGGCCCGAGTGCCCACGGTGACCTGGATCCGTAGCACCCGCTCGGCTCCGGGCGCGAGGACCGGGGTCCGTTAGGTGCCCCGACCGACGAGGGCGGTCACGTCGGTCGACCCGGCCAGGTAGCGCACCCGGTAGTCCGCCGCCGACCGGCCGCCCCGCACGGCGAGCGCCTCGGGGTGGGTGCCGTCGTTCTCGACGACCAGCCGGAAGGTCACGGTCCGCCCCGTCGCGGCCCGGGCCTGAGTGGCCTGGCGGGTCCCGGTGCCGTTGTACACGCCGTCGCCCCGTTCGGCCCTGTCGGGGAGCAGCCGGACCCGGGCGTCGGGGCGGCGGTGGGCGACCGTGTAGGTGTGCTCGACCTCGTGGTCGTTGCCGGCGCCGTCGGTGGCCACGACGGTGAAGGTGTGGGTGCCGACCGAGGTGTCGATGGGCATCCCGGCGGCCACGGGGGCGGTGCAGGTGACGCCGGGCTGGTCGTCGGCGCAGCCGTAGTCGGCCAGGACGGTCGCCCCCTCCTCGTACAGGGCGCCGTCGGCGGGCACCGTGAGGGTGGCGGTCGGTTCGGTGCCGTCGACGACCGCCACCTCCGGCGTGTTCGCCCTCACCGGCCCGGCCACCTCGGTCGCCGTCACCGAGACGGTGCTGGCGAAGGAGCCGACGGCGGTGGGGGTGTGCTCGCAGGGGAGGTCCACCTCGGCGTCGGGCGCCAGGTCGGCCCCGAGGGCCCTGGCGCAGTCCGGGGCGTCGGGCGCCTCGACGGTGACCCCGGTGAGGGTGACGTCGCCGGTGTTGTGCAGGTGCACGGTGAGAGGCACGGATCCGAGCCGGGCCACCTCGGTCAGCCCGGCGCCGTGGGTCACGGTGAGGTCTCGTGGCGGACCACGGGCACGGTTGCGGTGACCTCGTAGCGCCCGGTTCGGCGGCCAGTGCGGTGACCCGTCCCGCTTCCTCGACGGCGAGCGTCCCGTGTGGGGCGGTGCGGTCCGGCCCCCCGTCGAAGGTCCCGGGGGCGTCGTCGACCACGGCCGGCACGGTCACGACACCGATGGCGAGGACCACGGTGAGCAGCGCGAGGGCGACCCTGCTCCTGCGCACCCGCGAAGCCGAACGAGCACCCTCCGCGGGATCACGCGCGCGGCGCGTGATCCAACGGGTGACCCACTCAGAACTGGAAGTAGATGAAGGGGACGGTCTCGCCGCCGCTGAAGACGATGATGGCCACGATCATGGCGCCGTAGGTCAGGCCCTGGACCCAGGGCCGCCACTCGAGCATCGGGGTGTGGGTGTCGGCCTGGCGTTGGGCCAGGTCGATGGCGATGGTGATCATCCCGCACAGCAGCACCAGCCAGAGGGCGCCGCGGTCCATGGTCCCGGCCTGGAAGGTGAAGATCCCGGCGATCACGTCGAAGGCCTGGGTGAAGTCGGCGGCCCGGAAGAAGATCCACGCGAAGGCCACCAGCTGGAACGTGCCGATGGCCGGGCCGATGTCGGCCCGGGTGAAGCGGCGCACCGGGTTGCGTCCGGCGCCGGGGTGGGAGGGCCGGTGTCCGGTGGCGGCGCCGTCGGTGGCCACCGCCCCCGCCGGCACGGCGACGCGGGCCCGGCGCTCGGTGTAGATCCGGTGGGTGCAC
>CAYTJS010000095.1:0-11832 GCA_964438115.1 uncultured Iamiaceae bacterium | reverse complement strand
GGGCCGGCACCGGGCCCCGACGCCCCGGGCGGCCCCGGACGGGAGCGACGGCGGTCGTCTCCTCCTCGGCGGGGTCGTGGCCGCCGTCGACGATCTCGTCGCCAGCCTCGACCTCGACCCGGCGACCCCGGTGGGCGTGGGCGTGGCCGGTCTCGTCGATCACGACGGCGTCCTGCGCCACGGCCCGAACCAGCCGGGGGTGGGCACCCTCGACGTGCCGGGGGGCCTGGCGGCACGGCTGGCCGGTCCTGTCACCGTGGACAACGACGCCAACTGCGCCCTGCGGGCCGAGATCGGCCTGGGGGCGGCCCGGGGCGAGACCGAGGTGGTGCTGGTCACCCTGGGCACCGGGATCGGGGGCGCGATCCTGACCTCGGGCCACCTGGTGCGGGGGGTCCACGGACTGGCGGGGGAGCCGGGCCACACCATGGTCGACCCCCGCGGCCCCGTGTGTGTGTGCGGCCGGCGGGGCTGCTGGGAGCGCTACGCCTCGGGGGCCGGCCTGGCTCGACTGGCGCAGGAGGCGGCCGACGACGGGCGCCTGTCGGCGCTGCTGGCCTCGGTGCCCGACGGCCGGATCCGCGGCGAGGACGTCGTGGCCGCCGCTCGTCGGGGCGACGAGGGGGCCGGCGCGGTGATCGACCGCTTCGCCTGGTGGACGGCGGTGGGGCTGGCCAACCTGAGCGCCGTCCTCGACCCGGCGCTGATCATCCTCGGGGGCGGGTTGGTCGACGCCGCCGACGTGTGGCTGGACCGGGTCCGGGCCGAGCTGCCTGCGCTCCTCGTCGCCGCCGAGTCCCGCCCCGTGCCCCGGATCGAGGCGGCCACGTACGGCAGCTCGGCCACCGCCGTCGGCGCGGCCCTCCTCGCCCGGGGCCGGTAACCGTCCGGGAGCGCGGCGGTGGGGGCCGATACCCTCGGCTCCGATGGAGTTCCGCCGCATCACCTCGCTGCCGCCGTACGTCTTCACCATCATCGACGGCCTCAAGATCGAGCTGCGCCGGGAAGGGGTCGACGTCATCGACCTCGGCTTCGGCAACCCCGACCTGCCCTCGCCGGCGGTGGCGGTCGAGAAGCTGGCCGAGGCGGCCCGGAACCCCCGCAACCACCGGTACTCGTCGAGCCGGGGCCTGCCCAAGCTGCGGGAGGCGGTGGCGGCCCTCTACGAGCGCCGCTTCGGCGTGGCCCTCGACCCCGAGCGCGAGGTCATCAACACCATCGGCGCCAAGGAGGGCTTCTCCCACCTGATGTGGGTGCTGCTCGACAAGGGTGACGCCGCCCTGGTGCCGTCGCCGTCGTACCCGATCCACATCTGGGGGCCGTTGTTCGCCGGGGCCGACGTGCGCGAGGTGCGCCTCGGCACCGACACCGACTTCTTCGAAGCCATGGCCGAGGCCTACGAGTACTCCTGGCCCAAGCCCCGGGTCATCGTGCTCTCGTTCCCGCACAACCCGACCACGACCTGCGTCGACCTGGACTTCATGCAGAAGGTGGTGGACTTCGCCCGGGAGCGGGAGGTCCTCCTCGTCCACGACTTCGCCTACGCCGAGATCGGCTTCGACGGCTACCGCCCGCCGTCGATCCTCGAGGTCGAGGGGGCCAAGGACGTGGCCGTCGAGTTCTACTCGATGACCAAGTCGTTCTCGATGGCCGGCTGGCGCGAGGCCTTCCTCGTGGGCAACGCCGAGGTCGTGCAGGCCCTGGCCAAGCTCAAGTCGTACCTCGACTACGGGGCGTTCCAGCCCATCCAGATCGCCACCACCGTGACCCTGAACGAGGACCCCGAGCACCCCAAGCTGGTCAACGAGATCTACCAGTCGCGGCGCGACGCCCTCTGCGACGGCTTGGCCCGGGTCGGCTGGGACATCCCCAAGCCCCAGGGGACGATGTTCGTGTGGGCCCCGATCCCCGAGCCCTACGCCCACATGGGGTCGATCGAGTTCGCCTCGTTCCTGGTGAAGGAGGCCAACGTGGCCGTGTCGCCCGGTGTCGGCTTCGGCCCCGGAGGCGACGGCTTCGTCCGCTTCGCCCTCATCGAGAACGAGAAGCGCATCGCCCAGGCCGTGCGCCTGCTGCGGGGCACCCTCACCGAGCTGGGCTGAGCGCCCGGGCGGCCGGGCGGCCGGGTTCCGTCAGGGGGTGCGCAGACCGCCCAGGCAGAAGGCCACGGCGGCGTCGGCCACGGCGGCGGCGGGCTCGTCCCGCTCGTGCACGAAGGTCCGGGCCAGGGTGGCGATGACCCCGAGGACGGCGTGGGCCAGGACCTCGGGGTCACGGTCGGGGAGCTGACCCTCGACGATGGCGTCCTTCAGGTGCCGCACCGTGTCGGCCACGGCGATCTCCTCGCCCCGGGCGAGCATGGGGGCGAAGGTGGCCTCGGTCTCGGCCTGACGCACCAGTTGGAGGAGGTCGCGGTGCGCGGCCGACCAGGCCAGCGAGGCCCGGATGCCGGCCTCGATGCGGGCCAGGGGATCGGCCTCGTCGGCGATGGCCGCCTGCTGGTGGCGGCGCAGGTCCTGCTGGGCGTCCTTCAGGATCTCGCCGAAGAGGGCTTCCTTCGAGTCGAAGTACCAGTAGAAGACGCCCTTGCCCACGCCGATGCCCTCGACGATCTCGGCCACCGAGGTGGTGTGGTACCCCTGCTCGGCGAAGCGGGTGACGGCGTAGGCCATGAGCTGCTCCCGGCGCTGTTCGCCCCGGGGCGTCAGGCGGCGCTGCATCCCCGCGACGCTACTTGACCGATCGGTCAAGTAGCCGCCCAGCCCCGGGACCGCTCGACGGCCCGGAGCCACTGGGTGTGGCCGGCGTCGGCCTCCTCGCGGGTGGCCCGGGGCTCGAACTGGGCGTCGAGGGCCCAGGCGTCGGTCACGGCGTCGAGTCCGTCCCAGACGCCCTCCGCCAGGCCCGCCAGGTAGGCGGCCCCGAAGGCGGTGGTCTCCTCGTTGCGGGGGCGGGCGACGGGGACCTGGAGCTGGTCGGCCTGGAGCTGGAGGAGCAGGTCCATGGCCGAGGCGCCGCCGTCGGCCCGCAGGAGCTCGACGGTGCGGCCCGACGCGGCCGACATGGCGTCGACCACGTCGCGTACCTGGTACGCCATCGACTCGACCACGGCTCGGGCCAGGTGGGCGCGACCGGTGCCCCGGGTGATGCCGACGATGGTCCCCCGGGCGTAGGGATCCCACCACGGGCTGCCCAGGCCGGTGAAGGCGGGCACCAGGTAGACGCCTTCGGTGTCGGGGCAGGACTCGGCCAGCGGCCCGGTCTCGGAGGCGGCGCCGATGATGCCCAGGCCGTCCCGCAGCCACTGGACGGCCGCCCCGGTGACGAACACGGCCCCCTCGAGGGCGTAGACGGGGTCCTGGCCCTCGAGCTGCCAGGCGATGGTGGTGAGCAGGCCCTCGACGTCGGGGCACTCGGACCCGACGTTCATCAGCACGAACGAGCCGGTGCCGTAGGTGTTCTTGGTCATGCCCGGCTCGAAGCAGGCCTGGCCGAAGAGGGCGGCCTGCTGGTCGCCGGCGATGCCGCTGACCGGGATGCCGGCGGGGACCGGGAGCCCCTCGGCGGTCACCCCGAAGCGACCGCTCGTGGGCCGGACCTCGGGCAGGCAGGACGAGGGCACGCCGAAGAGGTCACCGAGCTCGTCGGACCAGGCGCCGGCCCGGATGTCGTAGAGGAGCGTGCGGCTGGCGTTGCTGGGCTCGGTGGCGTGCACGGCGCCGCCGGTGAGGTTCCAGAGCAGCCAGCTGTCGATGGTGCCGAAGGCCAGGTCGGCGTCGGCCTCGACCCCGCCGGGGCCGAGCAGCCACTCCAGCTTGGTGGCCGAGAAGTACGGGTCGAGACCGAGGCCGGTCAGGTGCCGCACCCGGTCGCGGTGGCCGGCCTCGGTCAGCTCGACGCAGCGGTCGGCGGTGCGGCGGTCCTGCCAGACGATGGCCCGGTGCCGCGGTCGTCCCGTGCGGCGGTCCCAGACCACCGCGGTCTCCCTTTGGTCGGTGATGCCGATGGCGGCGACCGGTTCGTCCACCTCGGCCCGCAGCTCGGCCAGGGTGGTGGTCGCGGCCGCCCAGATCTCGTCGGCGTCGTGCTCCACCAGGCCGGGCCCGGGGAAGTGCTGGGTGAACTCCCGGTAGGACCAGCCGCGGATGACCCCGGTGGGGTCGATGGCGAGGGAGCGCACCCCGGTGGTGCCGGCGTCGATGGCGATGACGATGGCCATGGGCCGCAACCTAGGGCAGACGGCCACCGTAGGGTGACCTCGTGCGGGCGAGCAGTGGACACGGCGAAACCGGGGCGGGCGGATGGAGCGTCTGACCGCGGCCGAGGCCGAGGCCCGCCAGGCCCGCATCGCCGGTGGTCTGGCCGACCAGGGCCTCGAGGCGGGTCAGCGGGTGGCGGTGGTGGCGCCATCGTCGGCGGGACTCCTGCTCACCGTGCTGGCCGCCCTCCGGAGGGGGATCGTCCCGGTGGTGCTCAACGCCGCCCTCACCGGGCCCGAACTGGACCTGCTGGTGGCCGATGCCGACGTGGCCCTGCTTCTCGACGGCCGGGACCTGGTCGCTCTGGAGGAGGGGGCCCCCGTCGACCTGGCCCCGGTGCCTCGGGCCCGTCCGATGCACTACACCTCGGGGACCACCGGTCGCCCGAAGGGCGTGTGGTCGGGTCTCCTGGACGACGCCGCCGCCTCGGCCCTGGCGGCGGAGGAGGCCGACCTGTGGGGCTTCGCCGCCGACGACGTCCATCTGGTCTGCTCGCCACTGCACCACTCGGCGCCCATCCGCTTCGCCGCCGGCACCCTCCTGGCGGGAGGCGACGTGGTGGTGCTGGAGCACTTCAGCGCCGCCGGGTTCGAGGCGGCGCTGACCGCCCACCGGCCGACGACCGCCTTCATGGTGCCGGCCCACCTACAGCGACTCCGCGAGGCCGGATCGCCCGACCCGACCTCGTTCCGTCTCCTGGCCCATGCCGGGGCGCCGTGCGCCGAGCCGCTGAAGCGGTGGGCCGTCGAGCGCTGGCCCGCGGGGTCGGTGTGGGAGTTCTACGGCTCGACCGAGGGGCAGTTCACCGCCTGTCCGGCCGCCGAGTGGGAGGAGCGACCGGGCACGGTGGGTCGGGCCCGGCCGGGGCGGGAGTTGTCGGTCGACGACGGGACCATCTGGTGCCGGGTCCCCGACCACGCCCGCTTCGAGTACTGGCGGGACCCGGCGGCCACCACCCGGGCCTGGCGGGACGACCGGTTCACCGTGGGTGACCTGGGCCGCCTCGACGACGACGGCTACCTGTACCTCGACGGGCGTCGCGACGACTTGATCATCACCGGCGGCGTGAACGTGTACCCGCTGGAGGTCGAAGCCGCCCTCCACGAACTGGACGGTGTCGAGGACGTCGCCGTGTTCGGCGTGCCCGACGAGCGCTGGGGCCAGCGGGTCTGCGCCGCCGTGGTCGGTGCCGCCGCCGAAGCCGCCATCCGGGACCACGCCCGGGAGCGCCTGGCCGCCTACAAGTGCCCCAAGGACATCTTCGTCGTCGACGACCTCCCCCGCACCGCCACCGGCAAGGTCCTCCGCCTCACCCTCACCGACCGCTACAGCCAGTAGGAAGGCCGCCCACGAGCGAAGGAGCGAATCGACTCAGCCGAGGAGGAAGGCTGCGCAGCCGCCAGGCGGAGCAGCGGGCACCCCAGTTCGCCGGAAGCCGGCGTAGCCGGCGGAGCCGCGCAGGCGGCGACCATGTCATAGCCCCACGAGGCTGTCGTAATCGAGGCGGTCGACGGGGTCGGACTGCTGGACGCCGTCCTCGTCGCTCACGCTGACGGGCGCGCCCTCCACCCGGAAGGCGACGGCGTCGACGCTGGAGAGGCCGGTGGCGGTGTAGACGATCTGGGCCACGGCGGCGATGGAGCGCTCGCCCTCGACGGAGGTGAACTCCTCGCTCAGGTCCACGGTGAGCACGCCGTCCTCGATCTCGGGGTCGTCGAGGAGCTCGGTGCCGGCGGGGATGGCGGAGCTGAACCCGGTGGGCACGGCCGAGGCCTCGGTGGCCAGCAGGGCCTCGAGCACGGCGGTGGGGGAGCGATTCTCGACCTCGCGGGGCACCCCGCTGACCCGGCCGTCGGCGGCCAGGAAGAACAGCTCGGCCTCGCGGTCGGGCGGCAGGTCGACGACGGTGGTGGTGGTCGACGGGACGGTGGTGAGCAGCCCGAAGGGCACCTCGTCGGCCGAGAGGGTCTCGGGGCCCTCGTCCTCGGGCACCCCGCAGGCGGCCTGGGCCCCCAGCAGACCGAGGAGGGCCAGGACGACCAGGCCCCGCCTCACGGCGTCACCACCGGCAGCTCGACGACGAAGGCGGCGCCGGGCTCGCCGTCCTCGCGGTCGGTGACCCAGACCCGTCCACCGTGGAGGCGGACGTGCTCGGTGACCAGGGCCAGGCCGAGGCCCACGCCCCGGTCGGTGGTCCGGCGGCCGGCCTCGGCCCCGCGGGCGAAGCGGTCGAAGATGGTGTCGCGGTCCTCCTCGGGCACGCCGGGACCGGCGTCCTCGACCACGATGCGCACGGTGTCGTCGACCAGGGCCACCCGCACGGCGGTGGCCCCGTCCCCGTACTTCTGGGCGTTGTCGAGGAGGTTGGCCACCACCCGCTCCATCCGGCGCTTGTCGACCAGGATCCGGGTGCCGGCCACGTCCTCGTCGTAGAGCACGGGCACGCCGCCGCTGGAGGAGGCCCCGACGGCGTGCAGCACCAGCTCGGCGGGCTCGACGGGGTCGAGGTCGAGGCGGATGGCACCCACCTCGAGCCGGGAGATCTCGAGGAGGTCGTCGACCAGCTGCTCGAAGCGGGCCACGTCGGCCACGAGGAGGTCGAGGGCGCTCTGGCCCCGTTCGTCGAGGGCGTCCCGGCGGCCCTTCAGCACCTCGATGGAGGCCGACAGGGTCATGAGGGGGGAGCGCAGCTCGTGGCTCACGTCGGAGGCGAAGCGTTCGTCCCGGGCGATGCGCTCCTCGAGGGCGGCGGCCATCTCGTTGAACGAGGCCGTGAGCCGGGCCAGGTCGGGGTCGTCGACGGCCTCGAGCCGGGTGTCGAGGCGACCACCGGCGATGGCCTCGGCGGCGGTACCCACCTCGGCCAGGGGGAGCAGGGCCCGGCGGCTGGCCCACCAGCCCAGGGCGGCCCCGGTCCCGGTGGCCAGGATGGAGGCCCCGACCAGGATGATCCCCAGCGAGGTGAGGGTGCTGCGGGTCTCGTCGAGCGCCACGACCTCGAAGTAGGCGGCCTCCCCCCGGTCGGTCTGGAGGGGGATGCCGAAGCCGAGCTGGGGCTCACCGTCGAGCGAGTACCGCATCTGGGCGGCCTCGCCGGCGGTCACCACCCGGCGCAGGCTGGCGGGCAGGGAGGACTCTCCGACGCGCTGGTCGGTGCTGATCCACTGGTCCTGGTAGAAGAGCAGGGGCCGGGAACCCGAGGGCGTGGGCAGGTCCTGGAGGAGGCCCAGGGCGTCCACCCCGGCGCTGGCCAGCAGGCCGTCGCGCACGATGCGGGCGTTGGAGAAGAAGGGCACGGCGGCCGAGGACTCCCGCTGACGGATGAGCTGTTCGCGGCTGATGCCGAACGTGGTGGCCGCCAACAGGGCCGCGGTGAACAGCGCACCCAGGGCGAAGGCGGCGGTGACCCGAGCCCGGAGGCCGAGGCGCCGGCGGTAGCGGAAGCGGGCCATGCCGCCTAGGGGGCGAGCTTGTAGCCCAGGCCCCGGACGGTCACGACGTGACGGGGGTTGGCCGGATCGGCCTCGACCTTCATGCGCAGGCGTCGCACGTGCACGTCGACGAGGCGACCGTCACCGAAGTAGCCGTAGCCCCAGATGCGGTCGAGCAGGACCTCGCGGGAGAACACCTTGCCGGGGTTGGACGCCAGCTCGATGAGGAGGCGGAACTCGGTCTTGGTGAGGTGGACCTGCTCACCGGCCAGGGTGACCTCGCCCTCGTCGGGGGCGATCTCGAGGTCGCCGAAGCGGAGGCGGTCGACCCGGCTGTCGGTGGTGCGGGCCCGGCGCAGCAGGGCCCGGATCCGGGCCGAGAGCTCCTTGGGGGCGAAGGGCTTGGTCAGGTAGTCGTCGGCCCCGGCCTCGAGTCCGGCCACGACGTCGTGGGTGTCGGCCCGGGCCGTGACCATCACGATCGGGACGTCGCTGTCCTTGCGGATCGAGCGGCACACCTCGAAGCCGTCGATGCCCGGGAGCATGATGTCGATGAGGACGACATCGGCCGGGGCGGCGCTGAATGCTTCGAGGGCCTCCTCGCCGTCTTCGGCCTCGTGGACCTCCCAGCCCTCGTCCTCGAGGGCGAGCTTGACCGCGGTGCGGATGCGCTCGTCGTCCTCGACGGTCAGGATCCGGGTGCCCACGGCCTCAAGCCTGCCCGATCCGGCGGGGAAAGTGGGCCATGCCGTGCCGGATTCCTGTCACCGGCGTGCGGGAAGGCCTCACCAGCCCACCCCGGCGGCGAGGAGGAGGTCGGCCAGGGCGTCGTGGAGGTGGGGTCCGGCGGCGAGGATGGTGGCCGGTTCGCCCGTGCCCAGGCGCCCGACGCGGGCCCCCGCCTCGGCGGCGACGAGGCCGCCGGCGGCGTGGTCCCAGGGGGCCAGGCCCCGCTCCCAGAAGCCGTCGAGGTGGCCGGCCGCCACGGCGCACAGGTCGAGGGCGGCCGAGCCGCTGCGCCGTAGGTCGCGCACGGCGGGCAGCACGTGGGGGAGGGCCTCGGCCTGACGGCGGCGGACCTCGGCGGCGTAGGCGAACCCGGTGCCCACCAGGGCGACGGCGAGGTCGTCGGCGCTGCTGGCCCGGAGGGGCCGTCCGTCGGCGTGGGCGCCGTGGCCCCGGGCGGCGGTGTAGCAGGTGCCGTGGTGGACGTCGACGACGACCCCGGCCACGGCCTGCTCGTCCACCTCGGCGGCGATGGACACGGCGACGGCGGGGTAGCCGTAGACGTAGTTGGTGGTGCCGTCGAGGGGATCGATGACCCACCGCACCCCCGAGGTCCCCGGGCGCTCGCCGCCCTCCTCGCCGAGCACGGCGTCGTCGGGGCGGGCCTCGAGCAGGCGGCCGACGATCAGGGCCTCGGCGGCCCGGTCCAGCTCGGTGACCAGGTCGGTACCCGACGACTTGGTGCTGACGGCGGCGGGGTCCAGCTCCTCGGTGTGCAGGAGGTGGGCGGCGGCCCCGGCGGCATCCTCGGCCAGGGCCAGCAGCTCCCGGGGGTCGACCGGGTCGCTCACCCGCGTCGGCGCCCTTCCTGCTGGTGCCACTCGGCCATGGCCTGGATGGCCAGGACGCAGATCACCGCCGTGCCCACGGCGGCCAACAGCGCCCCGACGAGGCCCCCCAAGCTGCTCTGGGGGGTGCAGGAGCCCTCGCACTGGAGGTCGACCACGGCCCAGCCGATGAGGCCGCCGCAGGCCCCGGCCACCGCCACCGAGAGCACGGTCAGGGTGCGGGCGAGCAGGGACGGGCGGGGGCCGGCGGTGGGCTCGGTCATCGGCCCCGAGGCTAGGCAGGGGAGGCGGCGCTGCCGACACGGGGCTCAGCAGGCGGCGCTGCCGACACGGGGCTCAGCAGGCGGCGCTGCCGACACGGGGCTCAGCAGGCGGCGCTGCCGACACGGGGCAGGGGCGGGCCGCCCCCCTACGATGCGGCCGATGCGTGCCCTCCTGGTGCTGCCGACCTACGAGGAGGCCGAGAACCTGGTGGAGGTCCTGGACCGGGTCCGGGCCGCCGTGCCCGACCTGGCCGTCCTCGTGGTCGACGACAACAGCCCTGACGGAACGGCTGACCTGGCCGAGGCCCACGGCGCCGTCGTCGGTGGGGTCGACGTCCTCCGTCGTCCGGGCAAGTCCGGGCTGGGCTCGGCCTACCGGGCCGGGTTCCGCTGGGGCCTGGAGCGGGGTTTCGAGGTCCTCCTCGAGATGGACGCGGACCTGTCCCACGACCCTGCTGACCTCCCGTCGTTGCTCGCCGCCGTCGAGCACGGGGCCGACCTGGCCATCGGCAGCCGCTACGTCCCCGGGGGCGCCATCCCCAACTGGTCCTGGCACCGCAAGGTCCTGTCGCGGTGGGGCAACCGCTACGCCGCCGGGGTGCTGGGCCTGGCCGTCAACGACTCGACCGCCGGCTACCGGGCCTACCGGGCGTCGATGCTGGCCCGCATCGACCTCGACGCCGTGCGGGCCGACGGCTACGGCTTCCAGATCGAGATGACCTACGAGGTGGTGCGCCGGGGCGGCAAGGTCGTCGAGGTGCCCATCGCCTTCGCCGACCGGCTGCGGGGGACCTCGAAGATGTCGGGCCGCATCGTGGTCGAGGCGCTGGGGCTGGTCACCGCCTGGGGCGTCCGCGACCGAGTGTTCCGTCGTCGTCGCCAGGACTGATCGGACCCGGGCTGACCGGGTCCGGACGCGACGGGACCCGGGCCGCTGGGCGACCCGGGTCCCGTTTCGATCTCAGGGATCAGTGGTGGACGTTCAGGCGTCGACCTTGGCCTCGGCTCGCTTCCGGGTGGTGAGGACCAGGACGCCACCGACGGCGACCAGGGCCACGGCGACCCGCCACAGCGTGCCGGTCTCCGAGCCCGTACGGGGCAGCGCCGTGCCGGCGACCGCACCGATGGTGATGGTGGCGGAGTTGCCGCAGGAGTCGGTGATGGTGGCGGTGCCGTTGGTGAACGAGTCCGGGACGGCGACGGTCACGCTGTAGGCGCCGGAGGCGTCGGCGGTGGCCGTGCCCACGACGACGGTCTGGCCGCCCTGGCTCATGGCGACCTGCACGGTGGCGGAGGGCTCGCAGCCCGTGCCGTTGACCAGCACGTCGTCACCGACGCTGGGGTTGGTCGGGTCGGGGGTGAGGCTCCCGTCGTCGACGTACTGGGCCGAGGCGGCGGGCGCCAGGACCAGCAGGGCGGCGAAGATCAACCCGATGAGGGCGGTGGTGCGACGGATCATGGGTGGAATCCCTTCAAGAACGAGTGACCTGCTCCTGGCAGATCATGACCCCCCGGTAGGGCTGCTGTAAAGCGTAGCCGTCCTGTCGGCACGTTGCGGTGATCCTCCAGGATCGGCCGACGGGGTGCACCGCGCCGGCCCTCACCCGGCCAGGTCGGTGACCGTGCCGCGGGTGGCGGCGACCAACGTGTCGGGGGCGATGGCGAACACGCTCTGCGGCGTCCCGCCGGCGGCCCAGACCTCGGCGTGGGTCAGCAGGGTGGGGTCGACGAAGGTGGGCAGGGGGGCCGGATGGCCGAAGGGCGGCACCCCCCCGATCGGGAAGCCGGTGACCTCCCGTACCCGGTCGGCATCCACCCGCAGGGCGGCCTCGGCGCCGGCGGCGGCGGCCAGCTTGGCCTCGTCGAGCCGGTGGTCGCCGCTCACCAGGGCCAGCACGGCCCGGGGATCGTCGTCGACGAGCACGTCGAAGACCAGGGACTTCACGATCTGGCCCACGGTGCAGCCGATGGCGGCGGCGGCGTCGTCGGCGGTGCGGGTCCCGTCCGGGTAGGTGACGGGGTCGATGGTGACCCCCAGGTCGGCGGCGGCGGTCACGACGCGTTCGGTGTTGCGGTGCACGGGGGGCGTTTCTAGCGGCACACTGGCCCCGTGCACCGGTGGCTGGTGGCGGGGGCGCTGATCGAGGCGGAGGACGGACTCCTGCTCGTGCGCAACCGTCGACGGGGTGGGCTGGAGGACTGGAGCACCCCCGGTGGGGTCATCGACGCCGGCGAGACGGTGCTCGCCGGCCTGGGCCGCGAGGTCCGGGAGGAGACGGGCCTCGAGGTCCTGTCCTGGGAGGGC
>CAYTJS010000094.1:0-11867 GCA_964438115.1 uncultured Iamiaceae bacterium | reverse complement strand
ATCGTCGACGCCTACCTGGCCGAGCTGGACCGCATGGACCACTGCGACCTCGACGTGGCCACCGAGTTCCTGCTCATCGCCTCGACCCTGGTCGAGCTGAAGTCCCGCCGACTGCTGCCCGTCGACGACGACCTCGACCTCGACGACGAGCTGGCCCTGTGGGAGGAGCGCGACCTGCTCCTGGCCCGCCTGCTCGAGTGCAAGACCTTCAAGGACGCGGCCACCGTCCTGCGCCGCCTGCACGCCGACGGCGCCCGCAGCTACCCGCGGGTGGCGGGCATGGAGGACCGGTTCCTGGCCGTGGCCCCCGACCTGCTGGCCGGCGTCGAGCCCGACGACCTGCGCCGGGCCTTCGTCAAGGTGCTCACCCGGCCCCAGCCCCGCATCGACCTGTTCCACGTCGCCCCCATCCGCCTCAGCGTCTTCGACGCCGTCGAGGAGCTGGTCGACGAGCTGCCCCGCCTCGGCCGCACCACCTTCCGGTCCCTCACCGGCTCGCTGGTCGAGCGCCTCGAGGTCGTCGTGCGCTTCCTCGCCCTGCTCGAGCTGTTCAAGGCCGGGCTGGTCGAGCTGGACCAGGTAGGCCGCTTCGGCGACATCCACGTCGCCTGGACGGGGCCGGCCACCGAGGGCCTCACCACCGACGAGGTGCTGGGCTCCATCGACGACTACGAGGGCTGAGGTGGCCGAGGAGGTCCACCGGGCGGTCGAGGCCATCGTGATGGTGGCCGAGGGTCCCGTCGACGCCGGCCTGCTGGCCCAGCTGCTCGAGCTGCCGGTCGAGCGGGTCGAGGAGATCTGCTCCGAGCTGGCCCTCAGCTACGAGGCCGAGGACCGGGGCTTCCAGCTCCAGCGGGTGGCCGGCGGCTACCGCTTCGTCAGCCACCCCGACCTGTCGCCCTACGTCGAGCGCTTCGTGCTGGAGGGCCAGACCACCCGCCTGTCGGGCGCCGCCCTCGAGACCCTGGCCATCGTGGCCTACAAGCAGCCGGTGTCGCGGGCCCAGGTGTCGGCCATCCGGGGCGTCGACGCCGACGGCGTGCTGCGCACCCTCGTCCAGCGGGGCTACGTGGCCGAGGTGGCCCGAGACCCCGGGCCGGGCCAGGCCGTGCTCTACGGCACCACCGCCACCTTCCTCGAGCGCCTCGGCCTCGACGACCTCGACGAGCTGCCCCCGCTGGGCGAGTTCGTCCCGGGCGCCGAGGTGGTCGAGGCCCTCGAACAGGGCCTGCGCCTGCCCGACGAGGACGACGAGATCGGCCTCGAGGTCGAGGCCGACGAGGTCGAGGCCGAGGGCGCTGACGGGGCCGACGGGCCCGCCGATGACGACGGGGCCTGAGCCGCCGACGGGGGAGCGGCTCCAGAAGGTCCTGGCCCGGGTCGGCTTCGGGAGCCGCCGGGCCTGCGAGGAGCTCATCGAGGACGGGCGGGTCACCGTCGACGGCGAGGTGGCCGGGCTCGGTCGTCGGATCGACCCCGCCACCGCCGTCGTCGAGGTGGACGGGGTGCCCATGGGGGTGGCCCCCGACCTGGTCCACTGGCTGCTGCACAAGCCCGCCGGGGTGGTGACGACCGCCTCGGACCCCCAGGGGCGGCGGACCGTGCTCGACCTGGTGCCCGACGAGCCGCGGGTGTTCCCGGTCGGGCGGCTCGACTACGAGACCGAGGGCCTGCTCCTGCTCACCAACGACGGGGCGCTGACCCACCGCCTCACCCACCCCTCCCACGGCGTCGAGAAGGAGTACCTCGTCGAGGTCGACCGGTTGCCGTCCCGCGGCGACCTCCGGCGTCTCCGGGAGGGCGTCGAGCTCGACGACGGGATGACGGCGCCGGCCCGGGTGTCCTCCCTCGACGACCGGACCCTGCGCCTGGTCATCCACGAGGGGCGCAACCGTCAGGTGCGCCGGATGCTCGAGGCCGTGGACCGCCGGGTGCTGCGTCTGGTCCGGGTGCGCATCGGCCCCCTCACCGACCGCTCGCTGGCGCCGGGAGCGTGGCGCCCCCTCACCGCCGACGAGGTCCGGGCCCTCGAGGTGGCGGCGGCCGAGGGGCCCACCGAGGCATAGGGGGTCGGGTCGGTAGCATCCGGCCGATGCCATTGCGGGCCCTGCGCGGCGCCACCACCGTCGACGTCGACGAGGTCGACCACCTCACCGAGCGCATGCACGAGCTGCTCGACGCCCTGTTCGGCCGCAACGAGCTGGACCACGACGACGTGGTCAGCATCATCTTCACGGCCACCGACGACGTGCACTGCGCCTTCCCGGCCACCGCCGCCCGCGGCTGGGGGCTGGGCGACGTCCCCCTGCTGTGCGCCCGGGAGCTCGACGTCGTCGGGGGCACCCCCCGCTGCCTGCGGGTGCTGCTCCACCTCGAGACCGACAAGGCCCGGGCCGACCTGCACCACGTCTACCTCCACGGAGCGGCCAACCTCCGTGACGACCTGCCCTCTTGAGTCGCCGGGCCACCCTCGTCGGATCCGGTCTGATCGGGGGCTCGATCGGGCTGGCCCTGCGTCGGGCCGGCTGGCACGTGGTGGGCACCGACCGTGACCCCGCC
This sequence comes from uncultured Iamiaceae bacterium, assembly GCA_964438115.1. Lineage (GTDB taxonomy): Bacteria > Actinomycetota > Acidimicrobiia > Acidimicrobiales > DATDAH01 > DATDAH01. The sequence continues at coordinate 9,308 of CAYTJS010000094.1, read as the reverse complement.
CGGGCCGCGCGGGCCGTCGAACGCGGGGCCCTCGACGCCATCGGCGAGGACCCTGGTTCCGACCTGACCGTCATCGCCACGCCGGTGGGGGCGGTGACGGGGGAGGCCCGGCGCCTGCTGGCCGCCGGCCACCGCCTGGTCACCGACGTGGGCAGCGTGAAGGCGCCCGTCGTCGCCGCCGTCGACCATCCCGACTTCGTGGGCGGCCACCCCATGGCCGGCTCCGAGCAGGACGGCATCGACGCCGCCGACGCCGACCTCTTCCAGGGGGCCACCTGGGTGCTGACCCCCACCGAGGCCACCGACGGCGACGCCTACGCCGCCGTGCGCTCGGTCGTGGTCGAGCTGGGCGCCGACGTGGTCGACCTGGCGCCCGACCGCCACGACGCCCTCGTCGCCGAGGTGTCCCACGTGCCCCACCTGACGGCGGCCACGCTGATGCGCCTGGCCGACGACCGGGCCGAGGAGCACCGGGCCCTGCTGCGCCTGGCCGCCGGCGGGTTCCGGGACATGACCCGCATCGCCGCCGGCCACCCCGGGATCTGGCCCGACATCTGCGTCGAGAACCGGGCTGCCATCGTCGATGCCCTGGGCCGGCTCATCGACGGGCTCACCGAGGTCCGCGACGCCGTGGCCGACGAGGACCGCGGCCGCCTGCTCGGTGTCCTGGAGCAGGCCCGGGCGGCCCGTACGAACCTGCCCGCCCGCTTCGGCCGCCCCGAGGAGCTGGCCGAGCTGCGGGTCCCCATCCCGGACCGTCCCGGCGCCCTGGCCGAGGTCACCACGCTCGCCTCCGACCTCGAGGTCAACATCGCCGACATCGAGGTGGCCCACTCCACCGAGGGGGACCGTGGTGTGATGATCCTGCTCGTCGAGGCCGCCGACCTGGCCCGCTTCCACGAGGCCCTGCTGGCCCGGGGCCTGCGCCCGTCGTCGGGGACGGTGCTGTGACCAGCCTGACCGTCGGCCCCGAGGGTCCCCTGACCGGTCGCCTGCGGGTGCCCGGCGACAAGTCGATCTCGCACCGGGCCCTCCTGCTCGCCGCCCTGGCGCCCGGGCGCTCGTCCATCGGGGGGCTCTCCGACGGCGCCGACGTGGTCGGCACCCGCCGGGCGGTCGAGGCACTGGGGGCGGCCACCACCGACGAGGGCGGCCGGGTCCTGGTCGACGGGGGAGACCTCCACGAGGCGGGGGGCCTGGTCGACGTCGGCAACTCCGGCACCACCATCCGCCTGCTGTCGGGCCTGGTCGCCGCCCGTCCCTGGTTCACGGTGCTGGCCGGCGACGCGTCCATCGCCAACCGGCCCATGGACCGGGTCGCCGTGCCCCTCCGCCTGATGGGGGCCACCGTCGACGGCCGGGACGACGGCCGCCTGCCGCCGTTGGCCGTGCGCGGTGGCGACCTCCGGGGGATCACCTACCGCACCCCGGTGCCCAGCGCCCAGGTGAAGGGGGCCGTGCTCCTCGCCGGCCTCGGGGCCGAGGGCGACACCGTGGTCGAGGAGGCCGTGCCCACCCGGGCCCACACCGAGGAACTGCTGGCCCGCTTCGGTGCCGACGTCGAGGCGACTCCCGGCGGCATCCGGGTCCGGCGCTCGACGCCCGAGCGCTTCACCTACGACGTGCCCGGCGACCCGTCCCAGGCCGCGTTCTGGGTGGTGGCCGCCAGCCTGGTGCCGGGGAGCGACCTGGTCGTCGAGGACCTCTACCTCGGACCGGCCCGCTCGGGGTTCCTCGACGTGCTGACCCGCATGGGCGCCGACCTCGAGATCGACCACGACGAGGCGGCCGGGACCGGCTCGGTGCGGGTGCGCGCCGCCGCCCTCGCCGCCACCACCGTCGAGGGGTCCGAGATCGTGGGCCTCGACGAGGTGCCCGCCCTGGCCGTGGCCGCCGCCGCCGCCGAGGGCGTGACCCGCTTCGTCGACGTGGGCGAGCTGCGGGTGAAGGAGTCGGACCGTCTGGCCAGCGTGTCGGGGCTGGTCCGAGCCGTGGGGGGCCACGCCGAGGTCGACGGCGACGCCCTGGTCGTCGAGGGCGGGGCCATCGCCGGTGGTGTGGTGGACTCCTCGGGCGACCACCGCATCGCCATGGCCGCCGCCGTGGCCGGGTTGGCCTCGGCCGGCGGGGCGGTCACGATCGAGGGATGGGACGCGGTGGCCACGAGCTACCCGGGCTTCGAGCAGGATCTGGAGGGGTGCACGAGATGAAGGTGATCGCCATCGACGGGCCGGGCGGGTCGGGCAAGTCGACCGTGGCCCGCCACCTGGCCGCGCGCCTGGGGTTGGACTACCTCGACACCGGGGCCATGTACCGGGCCGTGGCCTTCGCCGCCCTGCGACGGGGGATCGACCCCTCCGACGCCGAGCCGGTGGCGGGGCTGCTCGACGGCCTCGAGCTGCGCGTCGACCCCGAGGCGGTGGTGGTCGACGGCGTCGACGCCACCATCGAGATCCGGGGACCGGAGGTGACCCGGGCCGTCAGCCTGGTGGCGGCCAATCCGGCGGTGCGCACCGAGCTGCGCAGCCGGCAGCGGGAGTGGGCCACCCAGCACGACGGGGGCGTGGTGGAGGGGCGCGACATCGGCACCGTCGTGTTCCCCGACGCCGACCTGAAGGTGTTCCTCACCGCCCGGGCCGAGGTCCGGGCCGAGCGGCGCTCGAAGGAGGTCACCGACCTCGACTACGAGACGGTCGCCGCCGACCTGGCCCGGCGCGACACCCTCGACGAGGGTCGAGAGGACAGCCCCTTGGCCCAGGCCGACGACGCCCTGGTGCTCGACACCTCGGGCATGGGGATCGACGAGGTGGTCGACCTCCTCGTCGGCGAACTGGAGCAGCGGGCGGGGCGATGACCAAGTACGAGAGCCGGTACGGCAGCGCCGACCCGACCCTGGGCTCCCGCATCGCCTACCAGGTGGTGCGGGCCGTCGTCGTCCTCCTGGCCAAGGTGCTGTTCCGCGCCACGGTGGTGGGCAAGGAGCACATCCCGGCGACGGGTGCGTTCGTCCTGGCACCCGGGGCCCACCGCTCCAACCTCGAGATCTTCGTGGTGTGCCTGGTGACCAACCGGCGCCTGCGCTACATGGGCAAGGACTCGCTCTGGAAGCACCCCCTCTCGGACTGGTTCTTCTCGTCGCTGGGTGGTTACCCGGTCCACCGGGGGGCCGCCGACCGCGAGGCACTGAACCAGACGCTCGAGATCATCGACGGCGGTGAGCCGGTGGTGGTGTTCCCGGAGGGCACGCGCCGCCACGGACCGGTCATCGAGGCCGAGCACATGCGCGACGGCGTGGCCTACGTGTCCAGTCGGGCCCAGGTGCCGATCGTGCCGGTGGGCATCGGCGGCTCCGAACGGGCGATGCCCTCGGGGGCCAAGTACATCCGACCGTCGAAGATGGTCGTGGTGGTCGGCGAGCCCCTGCCGCCGGCACCCCTCAAGGAGAGCGGCCGGGTGTCGCGCACTGCCGTGCGCGAGGAGACCGACGCCCTGCGCGTCCGCCTGCAGGAGCTCTTCGACGACGCCCAGCGGCGGGCGGGCACGCCCAACCCGTAAGGCCGTCCCCTAACCTCGGGGGATGGCGGACGAGGAGCACGCCCACCACCGGCGCGAGACCGCGCACGAGCGCATGGAGCGCCTGCGCGAGGCCGCCATCGAGGCCGAGTTCCGGACCGGTCGCCGTGAGGAGACCGTCGAGGAGGCCCGGGCCAAGATCCACGTCCGGCTGGCCCGGATGACCCTGGGCACCATCCTGCTGGTGGCGGGCCTGGGCATGCTCGCCCTGCCCGGCCCCGGCTGGCTGACCATCGCCGCCGGCCTGGCCCTCCTCTCCCGCGACGTGGCTTGGGCGGATCGGGCCCTGCAGCAGGTGCGCAAGCGACTGCCCGCCGACGAAGACGGCAGCGTGTCGACCCCGGTGATCGTGCTGTCGGTGCTCTTCGCCGTCGCCGCGCTGGCGGCCTCGGTTTGGTGGTACCTGCTGCGCTGAGCGCCGGGGCCCGACGACGGGCCGGTCAGATGGCGAAGCGGGGGGTGCCGAAGACCTCGCGGACCATCGGCTCGAAGTGCTCCAGCGGCTCGCTGTCGTAGTCGGGGTCGAAGGCCGTCTGGTCCCACTCGTCGGCGAAGCGCTCGGCCAGGGCGAAGGTCTCGGGGTCGAGCTGGTCGCGGTGCTGCTCGCGGGCGTCGGGGTCACCGCCGAAGTGCGCGTAGTAGTGCCGGCCCTGGAAGTCCTGGTGGACCCGGATCATGTCGTGCACCTCGGGGCGCACGTAGGGCCGCAGCATGGCGGCGGCGATCTCGGGGTGGTTGGGGACGCTGACGGCCTTGCCGATGTCGTGGCACAGCGACGCCACGACCACCTCGGTGTCGGCCCCGGCCCGCTCGGCCCGGGTGGCGGTCTGCAGGCTGTGCTCGAGCTGGTCCACCGCGAAGCCGTCGGTGATGGCGGCCAGGGACCGGAGCAGGCCGAGGACCGAGTCGGCGACCCGGTCCCGGTGCTCGTAGGTCTGGCGCCCGATCTCGGCCCACTGCTCGGCCGTGGACTCGTCCATGCGGGTGAAGGTGGTGGGGGCGGAGGTGTCGGCCATGGGCTCAGTCTGTCAGGGCCTCGACCGATGGGGCCACGTACCAGGCGCCGGTCACCGGCGTGGAGAAGCGGGTCAGGTGGTCGCGGGTGCCGTCCTCGACCCCGGCCATGCGGTCGAGCATGCGGGCCAGCCGGGCCCGGTCGGCGCTGAAGGCCACGAACAGCAGGCCGGCCTCGAGCACCCCGCCGTAGGCCACCGAGCGCCGGAAGACCTCCAGCTCGTCGCCCTCGTCGTCCTCGATGACGACCCGGGCGATGTGGGCGTCGGCGGGCAGCACGTCCTCGGCCAGCTCGACGCTGCCGTGGAGCGTCCGGCCGATGACGGCCTCCTGGTCGGCCTCGGCCAGGGCGGCGAAGGCGTCGAGGTCGTGGACCCAACGCTGCAGCAGGACCACGCTGCCGCCCGCCCCCGGCTCGCCGTCGGCGATGGTCGCCACCTCGACGGCCTCGTCGAGGGGTGGGTTCTCGGTGCCGTCCTCGAACCCGGTGAGGTCCTGGCTGGCCCGGTAGGCGAATCCCTGCTGCTCGGTGGCGACGGTGGCCACGCCGTCCAGCTCGGCCACGGCGGCCCGGGCCGCGGCGAAGGTGTCGTCGGGGCCGGCGCCGTGGAACCACAGCCATAGGTCGTGCTGGGTGGCCGGCAGGGTGAACCCGTCGGGTCCGGTGACGGCGGCGAAGGGGCCCACGTCGGTGGGCATCGCCTCGGGGGCGACCCGGGCCAGCGTCTCGGCCCCCAACCCCACCACCAGGTTCACCCCGGCGATGGTGGTCATCGCCTCCCGGATGCGGCCGAGGGCGGCCCGGAGACCCGCGGCGTCGACCACGTCGAGCTCGAGGTGGTGGTGGGCGCGCGTCCCCACGGCGAAGATCCCGGGCTGATGACGAGGCACCGCGGCGAGGCTAGCCACGCGTGGCTCCGTCATTCCTCGGGCGGGTCGGGGTCGGGGCCGAGTCGGGGTGGTCGTCGTCGTTGGTCGGTGTCGGTGGGTCCGGGGGGTGGGGGTCGGCCCCAGGTGGTGTCGCAAGAACCCCGAGCCGGGCGGTCATCGGAGGTCGAGGCACCAGCACCCCAATATTGGGGGCCAGTGCCTCGAGCTCGACGGTCGGGATCAGCCGAGGGCGGCGAGGACGTCGGCGGCGCCGAGGGCCGGGTCGTTGGCCGGGGGGCGGTCGCCCAGGCGGCCGCCCAGGGTCACGGTGGCGGCCTCGTCCACGGCGGCCAGCAGGTCCCGGAGATTGCGGGGCGGGGGGAAGTACTCGTCCTCATCGGTGAACCACACCTCCTCGGTTCCCCCGGTGGGGGCGAGGCGGGCGATGACCTCCTGGACCAGGTCCTCGGGGGCGGAGGCCCCGGCGGTCACACCCACGGTGCCGTGGAGGTCGTCGGGCAGCTCGTCGGCGCCGTTGACCCGGAAGACCCGCTCGCAGCCCGCCTCGCGGGCCAACTGCTCGAGGGCCCGGGTGTTGGACGAGTTGGCCGAGCCGATGACGACGATGGCGTCGCAGCGCTCGGCGATGCGCAGCAGGGCCGACTGGCGGTTGGTGGTGGCGAAGCACAGGTCGCTGCGCCCGGGCTGCCACAGGTCGGGCCAGCGGTCGCGGGCGGCGTCGAGCACGCCCTCCCAGTCACGGTGGGAGAGGGTCGTCTGGGCCAGCAGGGCCACGGGCTGGCCCCGCTCGGGCAGGGCGGCGACGTCGTCAGGGTGCTCGACCCGGTCGATGGCGTCGGGGGCGACGGCCATGGTCCCCACCGCCTCCTCGTGGCCCTCGTGGCCGACGTAGACGATGCGGTAGCCCTTGCCCGCCCGCACCCGGACCTCGTGGTGGACCTTGGTGACGAGGGGGCAGACGGCGTCGACGACGTAGCCGCCCTGGCGGCGGGCGGTCTCGACCACCTCGGGGGCCGAGCCGTGGGCCGACAGCATGATGGGGGAGCCCGCCGGCACCTCGGCCAGGTCGTCGACGAAGACCACGCCGAGGTCCCGGAAGCGGTCCACCACCCGCTGGTTGTGGACGATCTCGTGGTAGCAGTAGACGGGCGGCTCGAAGGTGCGCACCATCCAGGCCAGGGCCTTGATGGCCATCTCGACGCCGGCGCAGAAGCCCCGGGGAGCACACAGCAGCACCTGGTCCACGGCCACCCCCCGAGGCTACCGACGGACCCGGGACCCCGATCCGTCGCTTCCATCACCGTGAGGTCGTTGGCTCCCCGGCTGACGCCTCGGTCGCGGCCGTATCCTTGACGGGTGTCCGCTCCTGTCGTCGTCGCCGTCGCGCCCGGGTCGCCGGCGGCCCGGGCCGGGCTGGCGCCGGGGGACGAGCTCCGCCTGGTGAACGGCGAGGCGCCCCGGGACGTGATCCGCTACCAGCTCCTCGTCGACGACCCCGAGCTGGAGATCGAGGTGGGGCGGGGCGGTCTCGACCTGACGGTGGCCGTCGAGAAGGGCCCGGGCGAGCCCCTCGGCGTCGAGGTGGCCTCGGCCGTGTTCGACGCCGTGCGCACCTGCGACAACCACTGCGAGTTCTGCTTCATCCACCAGCTCCCGCCCGGGCTGCGCGCCTCGCTGTACCAGCGCGACGACGACTACCGCCTCTCGTTCCTCTACGGGAACTTCACCACCCTGACCCGCTTCACCGAGCTGGACCTCGAGCGGGTGGTGACCGAGCGCCTTTCGCCGCTCTACGTGTCCATCCACGCCACGGACCCCGACGTCCGGTCCGACCTGCTGCGCAACCGGCGGGGGGCCACCAGCCTGCGCTGGCTCCGGGCCCTGCTCGACCACGGCATCCAGGTCCACGGCCAGGTCGTGGTCTGCCCCGGCCTGAACGACGGCGCCGTGCTGGAGGACACCATGGTGGGCATCGCCGACCGCTATCCCGAGCTGGCCACCGTCGCGGTGGTGCCCCTCGGTGTCAGCCGGTACGGGCGCGAGGGGCGCATGCGGCCGCACACCGCCGCCGAGGCCGCCGCCGTGGTCGACACCGTCGAGGCCTGGCAGGAGCGCTTCCTCGGGATCGTGGGCCGGCGCCTGGTGTTCGCCGCCGACGAGTACTACCTGCTGGCGCAGCGCCCCTTCCCGCCCGCCGAGGCCTACGAGGGCTTCCCCCTCCACGAGGACGGCATCGGCATGGCCCGCAGCCTCGAGCAGGAGCTGGTCGGTGACGTGGCCACGCCCATCGGTCCCCGGGCCGGGTTCTTCGCCTGGGTCGACGGCGCCCCCGCCGAGGGCTACCGGGCCCCCCGCACCGACGGCGGGACGGGCCTGACCATCGGCCCCCGCCGCGACGCCCCCGTGGCCGTGCTCACCGGTACCTACGGCGCCCGGGTGCTGGCCCCGCTGCTGGCCGACCGTCCTGACGTGCGCGTGCTCCCCGTCGAGAACCGGTTCTTCGGCGGCAACATCGGCGTCACCGGGCTGCTGGTGGGGGAGGACCTGGCCCGCGTCCTGGCCGACGAGCCGGTCGGCCACCGCTACCTGCTGCCCGACGTCTGCCTCTCCGGCGGCCGCTTCCTCGACGGCACCACCCCCGAGGACCTGCCCCGGCCCGTCGAGGTGGTCGCCACCGACGGCCTGGCCCTGGCCGCCGCCCTCGACCGCACCCGGCCCGCCCCCGCCGGGGCCCCGTCGTGAGCCGCCCCGTCGTGAGCCGCCCCGTCGTCGCCGTCGTCGGCCGCCCCAACGTGGGCAAGTCGACCCTGCTCAACCGCATCGTCGGGCGGCGGGAGGCCATCGTCGAGGAGCGGCCGGGGGTCACCCGCGACCGCAAGGCCGTCGACGCCGACTGGGGTGGCCGCCGCTTCGTCGTCATGGACACCGGTGGGTTCATCGCCACCGACGAGGGCATCGACGCCGAGGTCAGCCGCCAGAGCGTGCGGGCCATGGAGGACGCCGACGTCATCGTGCTCGTCGTCGACGTCACCGTCGGCATCACCGACGAGGACGAGCAGGTCGCCGCCCTGCTGCGGAACCGGGACAAGCCCGTCCTGGTCGTGGCCAACAAGGTCGACGACACCAACCGCGAGATCGGCATCTGGGACTTCCTGGGCCTCGGGCTGGGCGAGCCCCACCCGATCAGCGCCCTGCACGGACGGGGGACCGGTGACTTCCTCGACGCCCTGGTGGCGGTCCTGCCCGAGGGCGACGACGAGGACGGCGACGACACCGCCGAGCCCGACGACGAGGCCATCCTCTCGGTGGCCATCGTGGGCCGCCCCAACGTGGGCAAGTCGACGCTCTTCAACCGGCTGGGCCGGGCCGAGCGCTCGGTCGTCCACGACCTGGCGGGCACCACCCGCGACACCGTCGACACCCTCATCGAGACGCCCGAGGGCCCGGTGCGCATCCTCGACACCGCCGGCATGCGGCGCCGGGGGCGCATCGACGAGTCGACCGAGTACTACTCGGTGGTCCGGGCCCTGAAGGCCGTCGACAGCGCCGACGTGGTCCTGCTGGTGGTCGACGCCCTCGTCGGCGTGACCCATCAGGACCAGCGCCTGGCCGAGCGGGCGTCGGTGTCGGGCTCGCCGGTCGTGCTCCTGCTCAACAAGTGGGAGGTGGCCGACGCCGAGCAGCGTCTGAAGGTGGACGAGCAGGTCGCCGACCGCCTCCACTTCCTGCCCAACGTGAAGGTGCTGAAGATCAGCGCCCTCACCGGCAAGGGTGTCCACAAGATCCTCGACGCCCTGCTGGACACCGCCGACACCTACCACCGCCGCATC
>CAYTJS010000093.1:0-11971 GCA_964438115.1 uncultured Iamiaceae bacterium | reverse complement strand
GCCAACCGTGTACTTGGGGGCGATCGACCGCACCACCCACCGCCGCCCCAGCCGGGGCAGACGCTGATACACCCCGAGCAGGGTGCGGGTGAGGCGGCGGCGCATCCGTTCAGGCTACGGGGGTGTCGGGCCGAGGACGGGCCGGGTTCGTGTCACTGCCCGTGGGTGAGGTGAACGTGTATTCGATCCGGTGGCCGACCTCGTGACGGGGCCACCGGCTGGATCCGCCTCCTCCACACCGACCTCGACAACGGCCGAGCCGTGCGAGCGCCGACCGGGCCGTCAGTGGGGGAAGGTGCGGCGGCCTTCGAGGGCCTCGGCCAGCAGCTCCGGGGTGGCGGCGGCGACCGGGGTGCGGCGGGCGTCGTGATCCAGGACGACGAGGTCCCGGTCACCGGCGTCGGCGACGTGGGCGCCGGCCTCCCGGCAGATCAGCAGGCCCCCGAGGTAGTCCCAGGGGCCGTGGGCCGACGCGCTGCAGTCGAGGTAGCCGTCCAGGCGACCCTCGGCCACGGCGCACAGGTCGAGGGCCACCGCCCCCAGCGCCCGGTACTGGCGCCAACCCAGCCAGTGGGGCGGCAGGCCCGAGAGGCCGACCATGGCGTCGCGCAGCCGGGTCACCGCCGTGGGGCGGATCGCCTCACCGTCGCGGCGGGCGCCCCCGCCCCGCACGGCGTCGTAGCGCTGCCCCGACACGGCGTTCACGACCACGGCGGCCCGGGGGCCGTCGGCGTCGACGGCGCACAGGCTGGCGGCGTACCAGGGCAGGCCCCGGGAGGCGTTGGTCGACCCGTCGAGGGGATCGAGCACGACCGTGACGGAGCGCCGGGGGTGGTGCCGGCCCGACTCCTCGCTGAGGACCCCCAGGCCGGCCTCGACCAGCACGGCCACCGCCGCACCGTCGGCGGCCACATCGGCCACGTGCTGGCCCCGGGCCCGGTCGACCATGGCGAAGTCGCCGGAGGCGGCGGTGGCGGCGAGGGCGGCGTCGGCGGCCTCGTGGAGGGTGGCGAGCAGCCCGACGTCGTCCATGGGCGGCGACGGTACCGGTCCGGGTGGCGCCGATGTCACCGTCGCGTGGCAGGCTGGTGCCCTTGGCCGTCATCGATGTCGCCGGCTTCATCGCCGACCTCAAGGACCACGCGGTCGACCACCGCTTCCACGTACACGACGAGCGCCACTTCGTCGAGTCGTACTCCCTCCGCCAGGCGTGGGAGGTCGACCTTCACCCCGAAGAGGCCTGCGGCGGCCCGCTCGACCTTCACCTCTCGCTCGAGGTCGACCCCCGGGTGCTCCTGGCCTTCGAGGACAAGGTGCTCGAGATCCCCGAGGGCGACGACCCGCCCGACGACTACCACTTCCCGCTGCTGTTCAACTGGGCGCTGCCGCCGCTGCCCCACCCGCCCGACCTGCTCGTCCTGGCGACGGACCTGGCCGGCGTGGGTGGGCCCGACCTGCCCCTCGAGGTCTCGGCCATCGACTCGTTCGCCGCGGTGACCGACGCCCCCGAGCGCAGCCTGGCCATCGTGGCCAAGCTCGAGCTCTCGCTGGCCAAGGTGTTCCTGGGCCAGGAACTGCTGTGCGACACGCTCGACCGCTGCCTGGCCGTCAGCCAGTTCCTGCTGGACCAGGCGCCGGTCTGGCTCGACGAGCTCTAGCCCGTCAGCCGCCGCTCCCTCAGCAGTACGCGTCCTGCTGGATGCAGGTGGCCACCTCGCGGGCCAGCTTGTCGGGCTGCCAGCCGTTGAAGAAGTCGGCGTGGGCCGTGAGGATCGAGCCCGACGCCAGATGCAGGTTCGCCGTCGACTCGGGGGCCGGGTATTGCACGTGGAACTCGAGCTGGGGCATGGCCACCGGGTGCGAGTCGGGACAGCCCTCGTCGGTGGAGCGGGCCACGTGGCTGCGGTGATCCGCGCTGTCGAGGTTCTCGCCGTCCCAGCAGTCGGGGAAGACGACCCGCAGCAGCAGGGTGTCGTTGCAGACCGGTGGCGTGGCCCGGGTGTCGGCCTCGACCGTGCAGGCCCAGCCGACGTGGTCGGTGGGCTGGGTCACGGTGGCCATCGAGTCGCCGCCGATCATCATCAGCCCGTAGGGGAACGGCTCGACGGCGGCGGGGTCCACCCCGTCGGCGGCCCGGTAGTAGGCGGTCGAGCCCAACGGCTCGACCTGGCGCTCGCCGTCGTAGAGCGACGGGGCCCAGTACGAGGCCCGGTCGAGCTGGGTCCCGCAGGTGGTGCCGGCCGTCTCGAGGTCCTCGGCGGTGGTGTCGGCGGTCACACCGGTGGCCCCGAAGAAGTCGTGCTGGTGTGACGCCCCGGGCTGGCCCGGGAAGACGATGGGGTCCACCGGTGCGCTCTGGTCGTAGCCGCACTCCACGTGGAAGCGGCCGTTGTGGGGTCCGGGCGAAGCCGCCGCCGTGTCGTTGCCGCCGTCGGGGCGGGTGGCCCACACCGCGGCGCCCACCAGCGCGACCAGGGCGATGGCCCCGGCGGCCAGGAGGGCGCCGCGGTGTCGACTCACGGCGTGGGGAGGGTGATGGCGGCCAGGTCGATCGCCGGGGGCGGACCAGCCGGCTCGGCCGGGGCGTTCTCGGCGTCGGGCATGTTCTCCTGCGGGCCCGGATCGGGCAGCTCGACCTCGGTGTAGTCCACCGGGGGCGGGCGGTCGCCCTCCACGATCTCGAGGAAACGGCCGATCTCGGGCGTGTAGGACTCCTGGGGACCCTCACAGGGCAGCACCTGCTCGATGTCCTCGGGGGCGGTGACGCCGGTGAACTCGTTGCCGGCGAAGCAGTTGCCCTGGCCCTCGCCGTCGAGGGTCAGCACCACGATCTCCCACTCGCCGGAGCCGGACACGACGTTGTCGACCACCCGGTTGCCGGTGGACTCCCACAGCAGGGGGTTGTCGACGCCCTCCATCTCCTCGGCCGGGGCGGCCACGGCGTCCTCGACACACGGCTCGACGAAGTCCTCCTCGGCCGGGATCGGTGCAATGGGGTCGTCCTCGGGGAACGGCACGATGGCGATGCCCGCCGTCTCGTGGTTCTCGACCAGGTTGCGTTCGATGATGTTGTCCCGTCCGCCTGGGGTGACGATCCCCGTGCCCTGGGCGAGCAGGGCGGCGTCGATGGCGTCGGTCTCGGCATTGTCGTTGTCGTGGACGTAGTTGCCCACGATCGTGCTCTCCCGCTCCGGGTAGCAGCCCTCGTAGCTGCCGCTGTTGGGCACGATGCCGGCCCGGTTGTCCCGGAACTCCGACTCGACGATGTAGAGCTCGCCACCCGAGTTGGTGCCCGAGTAGCCGAGGCCGTTCCACTCCGACACGACGTCACGAATGACGGCGTTGCAGGGGAAGCACTGGCCGATGTAGAAGCCGGCGTCGGGGCTGCCCGAGGCGTAGGAGTGCTCGAGCACGCCGTTGATCGACCCGAAGGCGTAGACGCCGTAGTCCCCGTTGCGGATGGCGGTCAGGTACGAGCCCCGGTAGCCGTCCACGCCGGTCCAGAAGAACCCGTTGCGGGTGTAGTTCTGGGCGGTCATGTTCTCGACGACCACCCCGTCGGCCTCGAGGACGCGGATGCCGTTCTCGAACTCGAAGTTGCCCTCGAGGACGACCTCGTTGCGGTCGAGGCCGCGGATGACGAGATCGTCGGTGGTCACGTTGACCTCCTCCTCGTACACCCCGGGCTCGATGAGGATCAGGCTCCCCGGCGCCGCGGCGTCGACGGCGCCCTGGATCGTGTCGTAGTCGTCGGGAACCCGAATGGTCGAGGCCTCGCCCGACCCCCCGTCGCTCCCCCCGTCGCCGCCGTCGTCGCCCCCGCACCCGGCCGCCACGGCGGCCAGGACCAGAACGAGCGCGAGCAGTCGTCGCCAGTTGGTCATCCCACTCTCCCCTTGTGGTTGTCGGTGTGGCGCAGGGCGCCTATTCGACCACGAGCACACCGGGCATGCCGGCGTCGACGGTGCCGTGGATCGAGCAGTAGTACCGGTACGTGCCCGGCTCGTCGAAGGTGAAGGTCGCTTCCTCGCCGGGCTCGAAGTCCTCGGCCTCGACGCGCCACTCGGCGTCCTCGTCCTCGGGGATCACGTTGTGGTCGTTGCGCCCGTTGTTCACGAAGGTGACCTCGGTGCCCGCCGCCACTCGGGCCGCCTCGGGCTGGAAGGAGTTGTCGATGGCCAGGATCTCGACGGCGTCGCCCTCCAGCGCCTCGGCGTCGGGGGCGGCGTCAGCGGCGTCGGTGCCGGAGCCGGAGGTCGTGCCCCCGTCGTCGCCACAGGCGGTGAGGCCGAGACCGAGGACGAGCACGGGCAGGAGGAACAGGAGCCGCTTCATCGGATCGGCACCGTAGCGCCCCACCCCCATCCGACGGCATCACCCGGTATGAGTGAACGCCCGGTCAGATCAGGGCGTCGATCCGCTCGGCGACCTCCTCGGCCGTGGCCGGTCGGTCGGCGGCGTCGGGGGCGAGCAGCTGCGCCACCAGGGCCCGCTCCGCGTCGGAGAGCGACGGGCTGAGCACCGGGTCGGTCGACAGCACCTTGCGGATGGCCACCAGGGGCTCGGTCTCGGGCAGCTCGCCGTAGACCCCCTCGCCGGTGATGGCCCGGTGCAGGGTCACGCCGATGGACCAGAGGTCGGAGGCCCGACCCGCCTTGGCCCCCGACAGGATGGCGGGGTCGATGTACTCGACCGAGCCGATGGGGCCCATGCCGGTCACGGTCATGCCCGGCGCCAGCACCTGGGCCAGGCCCAGGTCGGCGAGCTTGCCGCCGGTCTCGGTGAGGAGGATGTTGGCGGGCTTGATCGACCGGTGGGCGATGCCCGCCTCGTGCAGGACGTGGGCGGCCCGGCAGGTGTCGGCCACCGCCCGCAGCGTCTGGCCCCGGTCGAGCGGCTTGGCCGGCGCGGCCAGCGACCCGAGGGGCAGGTACTCGGCGGCGTAGAAGAAGCGCCCGCCCTCCTGGCCGGCGTCGTAGAGGGCCACGAGGTACGGCGACTGCACCTGGGCGAAGAGGCGCAGCTCGCGAGTGGCCCGCCGGAAGGCGTCGTCCTGGGTCTGGCCGGCCATGACCTTCACGGCCACGTACTCGGCGTCGAGACCCAGGCGGGCCGGGGGCTCGGCGAGGAAGAACTCCCCGTGGCTGCCGGCCCCGAGGGAGCGGATCAGGCGATAGTCGGCGATGGTCTCCACGGTTGCTCTGCTCCTCGTCCGGGGCGGCCTCGGGCCGGACTCTAGGCGCTCCGGCGTTTGGTACTGTCCGGCCCGACATCGGGAGGAGAGGGGCCGCGTGACCGAGACGATGCTGGTGGCCGCCGCGCCCGGCCTCACCGAGGAGATCGTCGCCCGTGTCTTCCTGTGCATCGCCCTGGTGATCGTGGTCGCCCGGGCGGCGGGGTGGCTGGCCCGCAAGCTGCGCCAGCCCGCCGTGGTCGGCGAGATCGTGGCCGGCATCCTCCTGGGCCCCAGCCTGCTCGGCCTGTTCAGCGAGGATCTGCCCACCACGCTGTTCCCGCTCGACACCCGGCCGTTCCTCGGGATCATCGCCCAGCTGGGACTGATCATCTTCATGTTCATCGTCGGGCTCGAGCTGGACATGTCGCTCATCCGGGGCAAGGGACGCATCGCCGCGGCCACCTCGGTGACCTCCGTGGCCCTGCCCTTCGCCCTCGGCATCGCCGGAGCCACCATCCTCTGGCAGGAGTACGGCGTGGTCGACGGCGAGGAGGTCGAGTTCCTCCACTTCGCCCTCTTCCTCGGCGCCGCCATGTCGGTGACGGCCTTCCCCGTCCTGGCCCGCATCCTCACCGAACGGCGGATGCACCGGACCCGACTCGGGGTCCTGACCCTGGCCGCCGCCGCCGTCGACGACGTCATCGCCTGGTCGCTCCTCGCCGCCGTGCTGGCCATCGTCGGCGAGGGCGCCCAGCCCCAGGTCGTCGTGCTCCTGACCGCCCTCTACGTCGCCGGGATGATCCTCGTCGTCCGACCGTTGCTCGTGCGGCTGGTCGACCGCTACCAGGCCGTGGGCCACCTCACCCCCGACGTGATGGCGATCATCCTGGCCGGGGTCCTGGTCTCGTCGTACCTGACCTCCGAGATCGGCATCCACGCCATCTTCGGCGCCTTCTTCTTCGGGGCCATCCTCCCGCGGGACGGCGCCCACCAGATGATCCACGAGCTGCTCGACCGGGTCGAGATGGTCACGGTCATCCTGCTGCTGCCGGTGTTCTTCGTCGTCACCGGCCTCCAGGTCGACGTCACCGGTCTGGGCGTCCAGGGTCTCGAGTACCTGGCCCTCGTGCTGGTGATCGCCTGCACCGGCAAGTTCGTGGGGGCGTTCCTGGGGGCCAGGACCCAGCGGGTCGACAACCGCCAGGCCCTCGCCCTCGGGGCCCTGATGAACACCCGGGGCCTCACCGAGCTCGTCATCCTGACCATCGGGCTCGAGATCGGCGTCCTCAACGCCGACATGTTCACGATCATGGTGGTGATGGCCGTGTTCACGACCATCATCACCGAGCCCCTGCTGCGGGTCATCTATCCCGAGGAGCTGGTCGACCGCGAGATCGCCGAGGCCGAACGCATCGGCTCGGCCGAGGCCGAGGCCTTCCGGGTCCTGGTCGGCACCCCCGAGGACGGGCCCGGCCCGGTGCTGGCCACCCTCGCCGCCGAGCTCACCCAGGGCGAAGAACCCCGCGAGGTCGCCCTGGTGCAGTTCACCGGCCGGGAACGGGATCTCGAGCTGGGCGGGGGCATCGACGCCCTGGCCGCCTCGTTGGAGGGGCTGCACCAGCTCGAGACCGCGGTCGAGGCCACCGGTACGCCGGTCTACGCCCGGTCTCGTACCAGTGACGACCCCGGTCGCCTGCTGGGCCTGCTCGCCGACGAGAGCGTGGCCGACGTCGTGCTCGTGCCCGCCGACGCCGGCTTCTCCCCGCCCGGCGGGACCCAGGCCGCCGCCGCCCCGGTCGCCCGCCTGGAGGTTCCGGAGGGGATGACCACCACCGGACCCGTCACCGTCACCCTGAGCGAGTCCAACACCGACCGGGCCGTGCTCGACCTGGGCCTGCGCCTCGCCGCGGCCCGGGACACGACCCTCACCGTCACCGGCGACGCCAACCGGCGCCTGGGCGGGTTGCTCGACCGGCTGGCCGAGGCCCACCTCCTGGTGCGCAACCCCACGACCGAGCCGCCGGACCCCGGCGGGTTGACCCTGCGCGCGGGATCCCCGGGGCGGACCCCGGTGACGACGCCGACGCTCTGGGTCAACCTGGGGCGCGACGACGGCGTGGACCGCCTCAAGAACCTGATCGACCGATTGACCACACCGACCCCGAGGGAAGGCTGAACCGACATGCTGCGACCAGGGCTGACGCCCGATCAGGTCCTGGGCTTCGTGCTCCTGGACATCGCGATCATCCTGGTGGTGGCCCGTCTCCTCGGGAAGCTGGCCAACAAGGTCGGCCAGCCCACCGTGGTGGGCGAGATCATCGCCGGCATCCTCCTCGGGCCGTCCGTGCTCGGGGCCACGATCTTCACGTGGACCAACTCGTGGGGCTTCCTCAACTGCGAGGCGGCCATCAGCGCCCAACTCCCGGGCACGCCGATCCCGCCGGAGGGCACCCCGCCCCTGGCCGAGAGCATCACGACCTGCCTGTTCCCGCCGCAGGCCCAGAGCGCGTTGGGCATCATCGGCCAGCTGGCCCTGGTGTTCTTCATGTTCCTGGTCGGCCTGGAACTGGACTGGAACCTGCTGAAGGGCAAGGGGCGCAGCATCGCCATGGTCGCCTTCGGCGCCGTGGCCGTCCCCATCGGCCTGGCCTTCGCCGTCGGGCCGATCATCTATGGGTCCGACTTCGTCGGGGCCACGGCGACCGAGTCGAGCTTCACCTGGTTCGTCGCCGCCATGCTCGCGGTCACCGCCTTCCCGGTGATGGCCCGCATCCTGCAGGAGAAGAAGCTCACGGCCAGCCCGATGGGCTCCACGGGCGTGGCCGCCGCCGCCATCGTCACCGTGCTGATGTTCCTGACCGTGGCCGTGGCCGCGGGGGTGGCCACCGACCAGGGCCCGGACAAGCTCGTCGTGAAGTTCGCCCAGGCCGGCGGCTACATCGCCGTGCTCTTCCTCGTGTTCCGGCCGCTGCTGAAGCCGCTGGGCCGGGCCTACGAGAAGGCGGGCAAGCTGACCCCGCTGACCTTCGGGATCATCATGGCGTTCACGTTCGCCTCGTCCTACGTGGCCCACCAGATCGGCATCAACGTCATCGTCGGCGCGTTCCTGGCCGGGGCGGTGCTGCCCGCTCGGGTGGGTCTGTACCGCGACATCGCCGGCCGCCTGTCGGACGTCACCGCCGTGATCCTGCTGCCCATCTTCCTGGCCTTCTCCGGCCTCAAGACCGATTTCACCAAGCTGTCGTGGGACTACCTGCCGGCCATCGCCCTCTTCCTCACCGCCGGCATCGTCGGCAAGTGGGCCGGCTCGGCCGTGTTCGCCCGCCTGGGCGGGCTCTCCTGGAAGGAGGGCAACGTCCTCGGCATCCTCATGAACTGCCGGGGGCTGCTGGTGCTGGTCGTGGCCCTGATCGCCCTCAACACCGGGGTCATCAGCCCGCCGATGCAGGTGGCCGGCGTGCTCATGGCCCTCGTGACGACGATGATGACCGGACCCCTCGTCGACCGGTTCGCCCCGGCCGTGGCCGTCGGCGATGGCGCCATCAGGCCCCCGTCGGGTGACGGCCGACGCATCCTCGCTGTGGCCACCTCCGTGGACGACGCCGCCCCGGTCGCCAACGCCGCCTTCCGGGTGGCGGGTACCGGCCCGGCCGAGGTCGTCCTCTTCCGGGCCCTCCCGCTGTCACCCTACGACCAGCTGCCCGGCGGGCTGGGGGCCGAAGTGGCCGAGGCGGAGGAGACGCTGCGGGCGCTCAAGCTCGTCGGCACCCTGGCCCCCGAGGGCATCACCGTGCAGCCGGCCACGTACGCCGCCGTGGACGCCGCCGACGAGGTACGCCGCCTGGCCGCCGACGGCGTCGACGCCGTGGTCGTCGTCGCCCCGCGGCACTCGCCCACCGGCGACGTGGCGGCCATCGTCGAGCGGGCCGGGGTCCCCGTGGTCATCGCCGACAGCGACGCGCCCCCGCTACGGGACGGCCCGGTAGTGGCCATCGAGGGTGAGGCCGGCGTCGCCGCCATCGCCGCCGGCCTGGGTGCTGTCGACCACCGGGACCCGGGGGCCGACGTCGGCGACGCGGGCCTCGTGGTCGCCCCCGCCGACGCCGCCCTCGTCGAGCGCCTCCGCGCCGATCGGGGCCTCGTCATCCTCGCCGTCCGAGGGGTCGACGGCGCCGACCTATCATCGGCCGCCACGACGTCCAGCGGGAGCACCACGTGAGCACGACCGACACGGTCAGCCTGCCCCACGAGCAGATCGCCGCCGCGGTCGAGGCGGCCCGGAACGCGGCCGCCGGTGGGGGTGACCTGACCGACGCGCTGATCAGCACCAGCGAGTGGACCGACCAGATGGTCGCCGACGCCGGCATCCCGGTGATCGACGTGCCGTTCGTGTCGGTGGGCGGCGGCATCGGCACCTTCTGCCTGGCCGACCTCCTCCGGGTGGCCGGCATGCCGCCGGACCGCTTCATCGCCCTGGGCGCGCTGGAGAACCCGTGGGACACCTACGAGTACCTGACCCGGGTCAGCCAGATCCCCCGGCCCGAGCGCCTGCGTTCCGACTCGGGGTCGACCCCGGACAACGTCTGGGGCAAGCCCTCCTACGCCTACCGGGAGTTCCGGGCCGAGAAGGGCTTCCAGAAGAAGTTCGCCCCGTTGTGGCAGGTCTTCACCGAGCCCATCTTCACCGACTACTACACCCCGGCCGCCGGCCAGGTGTTCGAGTCCCTCGAGGAGGAGGCCCGCCGCATCGACTACCGGGCCCGCACGGCCAAGGGCCTGGTCCGGATGGTTCGCAAGCGCACCGGCGGCGGTTACTTCACCATCCTCACCCCCGAGGCGGGCACCAGCGCCACCAAGCGGGTGGCCTACCGCAGCACCTGGGTGCACCTCGCCGTCGGCTACCCGGGCCTGCGCTTCCTGCCCGACCTTCAGGCCTACCGCCAGACCTACGAGGACTTCCACCGGGTGCTCAACGCCTACGAGCCCCACGAGCACGTCTACGAGGAGCTGCGCCAGAAGCCCGGCACGGTGGTGGTCCGGGGCAACGGCATCGTGGCCTCCCGGGTCCTCCAGCGCCTGGTCGACGAGCGGGACCAGCAGGGCTCGCAGATCCAGATCATCCACCTGGTGCGCACCTACATCGGCGAGTCGCACGGGCCGTCGATCTTCATGCGGCGCCGGGGTCGCCAGGGCTGGGCGTACCAGGGCTTCAACGTGCCCAAGTCGGCCTGGGGCGGCCAGCTCAAGACCAAGCTGGAGCGCAGCGAGGGCGAGGAGCGCAAGAAGCTCTACGGCCTCTACGGGGGCACCACCACCCCGGCGCGGAAGCTGTGGCTCAAGCAGCTCGAGCGGGGCCGCAAGGAGGGCTGGTACCAGCTGATGGTGGGCACCGTCGACCAGGTGGTGCCCGAGGGCGACACCGTGGTCAGCTCGGTGAACACGGCCCAGGGCCAGGTGCGGCTGCCGGCCAACTACATCATCGACTGCACCGGCCTCGAGGCCGACATCGCCGAGCACCGGGTGCTGGCCGACCTGCTCGAGCACTCCGGGGCCGGTCGCAACGTGCTCAACCGGCTCGACACCGACCCCACCTTCGAGATCCGGGGTACCCGGTCGGGGGTGGGGCGGATGTACGCCTCGGGCTCCCCGACCGCCGGTGGGTACTACTCCGGCGTGGACTCCTTCCTGGGCCTGCAGTACGTGGCCCTGCGCATCGTCGACGACCTGGCCGAGCAGGGCTTCGTCAAGCGCATCGGTGTCCGCCGATCCTGGTCCGAATGGCGCCGTTGGCTGCGTCACCAACCCCCCACGGTGCTGTCGTGATCCCCACCCTGAACGGACGCATCCAGACCCGCATCTTCCTGCTGGTGGTGGTGGGCGGGATCTGGACCCTGCTGATCACCCCCGTCGTGTCGCTCGTGGTCGACGACGGCGCCATGGACGGCCCGAGCCTGGGGCAGGTGTACCAGGTGACCTACGCCGTCCTGGCCGTCGTGCTCGTCCTGGGCATCCTGTGGGAGTTCGTGTACCACGCCCTGATGCAGTTCCGCTGGGAGAAGGACTGGCCCACGTTCTTCGGCTGGATCACCATCGTCAACGAGGGCATCGCCGCCTACCTGGTGGCCAAGGCCCTGGCTGTGGACCCGACCGAGACGGTGGGCGCCGCCGAGTGGCGGGTCCTGCTGAACGGCCTCACCCTCGCCCCGTTCCTCGTCGCCTTCGTCACCACCTGGATCGTCGTGAACCTCTTCGTGAACAACTTCATGCCGGTGCTCTTCCTCCGCTGGCGCTTCCGCGGCGGCCGCCTCCTCGGGACGTGGAACCCGTGAGCGCACTCGACGACCAGCGCCTCCGGGTGGTGCCCGGCGACGGGGTCGTGGCTCGTGCCGACGGCGTGGTGGCCGTGGCCTTCCCCGACCGCGCCGACCACGGCGCCTTCGTCAACGAGCTGATGACCGCCCTGCACGGCGTGGCCGGCGGGAACGACACCGGTCGCCGGGCCGCCCGGGTGGTGGCCGGCCTGCTGGCCGCCGCCGACGCACCCCCGCCCCTCGGCGTGGGGGGCGCCGACGGCGACGGCCTGGCCGTCCTCCACCCCGGCGACGTGGAGTTCTCCGCCGCCGGCGGCGAGACCCTCACCGGCGCCGACGCCGCCACCTGGCTCGACCGCCTGGTCGACACCACCCCGGCCCAGTGGTCGCTGGCCCGCACGGGCTCGGGGGCGGCCTCCAGCTCGCTGGTCAGCGGCATCATTTTCACCCTGCCGGCGCTGTTCCTCTGGGGGCTGTCGCCGAC
>CAYTJS010000092.1:0-12221 GCA_964438115.1 uncultured Iamiaceae bacterium | reverse complement strand
GGCCTGGCTCCGCCGCTGCGAACCCGAGGTCTTCGCCCGGGTCCGGCGGGTGCTGCTGCCCCACGACTGGCTGACGCACCGGCTGACCGGTGACCACACCACGGACCGGGGCGACGTCTCGGGCACCGGCTGGTGGTCACCCGCCGAGGGCCGCTACCGCCCCGACCTGCTGGCCCTGGTCGGCGCCGACGAGGCCTGGCTGCCGCGGGTGGTCGGACCCCGGGAGCCGGTGGGCGAGTGGCGGGGGGCGGTGGTCGCGCCGGGCACGGGCGACAACATGGCCGCCGCCCTCGGTCTGGGCCTGGCCCCGGGTGACCTCGCCCTCAGCTTCGGCACCAGCGGTACCGCGTTCGCCGTCCGTGACGAGCCCAGCGCCGACCCCACCGGCGCGGTGGCGGGCTTCGCCGACGCCACGGGTCGCTTCTTGCCCCTCGTCTGCACCCTCAACGCCACCAAGGTGACCGACGCCGTGGCCCGCCTCCTGGGGGTGGACCACGCCGGCTTCGACGCCCTTGCGCTGGCCGCCCCGCCCGGCGCCGGCGGCCTCACGCTCGTCCCCCACTTCGACGGCGAACGCACACCCGACCTGCCCGACGCCACCGGCACCCTGACCGGTCTGCGCTCCGACGTGACGCCCGAGCACCTGGCCCGGGCCGCCGTCGAGGGCGTCGTGGCCAACCTCCTGGAGGGGGCGGCGGCGTTGGGCGCGCCGTCGGGCCGGGTCCTCCTCGTCGGCGGCGGGGCCCGCAGCGCCGCCTACCGAGCCGTGGTCGCCGCCCTGACGGGCGCCGAGGTGGCGGTGCCTGCCGACGACGAGCTGGTGGCCCGCGGGGCCGCCGTGCAGGCCGCCGCCGTGCTCCACGACCGCCCGTTCACCGAGGTCCTGGAGGCCTGGGGCCCGTGAGCCCGGGGGTCAGACCGGGCCGGCCGCCCCTCGGGCGGTGACCAGCGGGAGGTCGAGGTAGGTGACGATGCCGGGCCGGGCCGTGCACACCGCCGGGACGGCGTGCACCGCCGGCAGGGCGGTGGCGATCATCCCGAGGACCATGAAGTCGGCCATGGACTCGGCCACGAAGCCGGGCGGGGGCAGGATCTCGTAGCGCATCCGCGCACTGGGGGAGCCGAGCACCTCGACGACGTAGCCGTGCTCGACCCGCCAGTCGGGGTCGAGGGTCCGGCCCTTGCGCCACCGGACCCGCAGGTCGACCACGGTGCGACCGTCGACCACCCCCTGCCAGGCGGCACCCACCCCGGCGACCCCGCCGGCCGGGATCGTCCACGAGCCCAGGTCGACGTCCTCGGTGGTGGCGGCGAACTCGGCTTCGAAGACGACCTCGTCCAGCTCGACGCCGAGGGCCGCCGCCGTCAGGTGGACGGCGTCCTCGAAGACCGCGGTCCCCGCCCGGGCCCGGTCGACCAGGCCCGCCTCGTCGACGGGGCGGCCGAAGCCGACCGCCTGCTCGGTCTCGGGGGAGTCGTAGCCGGTCGAGTCGACCGACTCGAGCACGGTGACCCGTTCCACCCGCTCGCAGATGCCGGTGGCCACGACGCCCAGGAGGTTGGCGAAGCCCGGGTTCATGCCGGACCCGAACAGCGACACCCCGCCCTCGACGGCGGCGGTCGTCAGTCGCTCGCGGGTCTCGGCCCCGAGGCAGTGGCCGGTGACGAAACCGGCGGTGGCCACGACGTTCACGCCCGCCGACAGGAGGCGGACCATCTCGTCGACGTCGTTGAACTTGGGGGTGTAGAGGGCGGCGTCGGGGGCGAGGGCGAGCAGGGCGTCGACGTCGGAGGTGGCGAGCACCCCGGTCGTCCCGTCGACCCCGGCCAACTCGGCGACGTCGCGACCTGCCTTGCCCCCCTCCGGGGTCACGTAGCAGCCGACGACCTCGAGGTCGGGATGCTCGAGGGCGCTGCGCAGCGCCTGCCGCCCGACGTTGCCCGTGGTCCACTGCACGATCCGGCTGGCCATCCCGCCAGCCTCGCAGCTCCGCCACGGGAGGAGTTCCCGGAAGGGGGGAGTCGGCCTCCTACGATCCCGGACCGTGCGCAGGGGGGCAGTCGGAGCGGTCGTGGTGGCGGGGGTGCTGGTGGCCGCGGCCTGCGGTGGGGGTGGCGGTGACGCCGACCCGCCGGTGACGACCGCCGCCGCCGACGAACGGCCATCGACGCCGCCGTCGACGTCGGGGCTGCCCCCCGAGCTGGTCGAGTTCGCCGACGAGTGGCCCACCGCGGGCCAGGACCTGGCCAACCGCCGGACGGCCGCCGCCTCGACCATCACCGCGGCCAACGTCGCCGACCTCGAGGTGCGCCACCAGGTCGAGCTGCCGACCCTCGGTGGACTCACGACGGTTCCGCTCGTGCTCGGGGACACGATCTACCTCCAGGGCGGCTCGGGCGCCATGGCCGCCGTCGACCGGTCCACCGGCGAGGTCCGGTGGGTGAGCGAGCCCACGGGCCTGAGCGTGGGGCCCTTCGGTGTGGCCGTCGCCGACGGCCGGGTCCACGGCATGGACGGGTCCGAGGGCGTGCTGACCCTCGACACCGGCGACGGCGGCCGGGTGTGGGCCGCCGACATCACCGCCACCGAGACGACCGGCGTCGGGATCCAGCCCGTGGTGGCCGACGGCCTGGTGCTGGCCTCGTCGGTGCCGGTGAGCATCGACGGGATCTACACGCCGGGTGACCGGGGGGTGGTCAGCGCCATCGACGCCACCACCGGCGAGGTGCGCTGGACCTTCGACACGGTGCGGGGTGACCTGTGGGGTCATCCCGAGGTCAACTCCGGTGGCGGGGCCTGGTACACGCCGGCGGTCGACCTCGAGCGGCGCCTCGTCTACGTCGGGGTGGCCAACCCGGCCCCGTTCCCCGGCACCCCCGAGTGGCCCAACGCCACCAGCCGACCCGGGCCCAACCTCTACACGAACTCGCTGGTCGCCCTGGATCTCGACACCGGCGAGCTGGCGTGGTTCCACCAGGTGGTGCCGCACGATCTGTTCGACCGTGACCAGGTCCACGCCCTCGTCGCCGAGGGGGCCGGCGGTGACGTGGTCATCAGCGCGGGCAAGTCGGGGATCGTGGTCGGCCTCGACCCCGACGACGGGACGGTCCTGTGGGAGACCGAGGTCGGTCGGCACGAGAACGACGACCTGCCCGCCCTGGACGGCCCGACCGTCGTGGCCCCCGGCACCTACGGCGGGGTCCTGACCCCGCCGTCCACCGCCGACGGGGTCGTCTACCTGGCCAGCGTCGACGCCCCCACGGAACTGCGACCCGACGAGACCGCCTACTTCGGGGCCCCGCTGGGCACGAACCCCGGGGAGGTGACCGCCGTCGACGCCACCACCGGTGAGGTGCTCTGGGCGGTGCAGGTGCCCGGTGACCCCCTCGGGGGGACGACGGTGGTGAACGACCTGGTCCTCACGGCCATGCTCGACGGCACGATCCTCGCCCTCGACCGGTCCGACGGCTCGACCGTGTGGTCGTTCGAGGCCGAGGGGGGGATCAACGGCTGGATGGCCGCCGTGGGCGACGAGCTGGTCGTCCCGGTCGGCAACGCCGCCCCGCCCCAGCTCCTGGTGCTGGGCCTGTCGTGACGGAACCGGCAAGGATGAGGTGATGGCCGACTTCGGGGAGGCACAGCGCCGGCGGGCGACGGTGGTGATGGCCTGGCTGTTCATCGTCGGGTCGTTCTGCTTCGCCCTGGGCTCGTTCCCCCTCTACTTCCAGCACGTCGACGTACGCGTGGTGGCCGTCACGTTCTTCATCGGGTCGATCTTCTTCACGACCGCCGGGCGCTACCAGGTCCGCCTCGAGTTGGACGGGGCGTGGTTCGGTCAGCG
This sequence comes from uncultured Iamiaceae bacterium, assembly GCA_964438115.1. Taxonomy (GTDB): domain Bacteria; phylum Actinomycetota; class Acidimicrobiia; order Acidimicrobiales; family DATDAH01; genus DATDAH01. The sequence goes on along the minus strand of CAYTJS010000092.1, from coordinate 8,379 downwards.
CTGGCGGTCCACCGGGTGGCAGGCGGCCTTCATCCAGTCGATCGGCACGCTGGCCTTCAACGTGTCCACCTTCTTCGCCATCGACGCCACGCTCTCGAACCAGCAGGTCAACCGCCTCGTGTGGGCCCCGGACGCCGTCGGGTCGGTGGCCTTCCTCGTGGCCAGCGCCCTGGGGATCCTGGCCGTGCGCCGGGCGACGGACCCCGGTCCCCACGACCACGCCAGCGCCTGGTGGAACATGGTGGGGTCGATCCTCTTCGGCGTGTCGGCCGTCGGCGCCCTGATCCTGCCGACGACCGGCGAGATGGTGAATGTCCGCTGGGTCAACGGCGGCACGTTCCTCGGCGCCGTCTGCTTCCTCGTCGGCGCCGCCATCCTCCTGCCCCGGTGGAACCGGGGTGCGGAGGTTCAGGCCAGCGCGTCGACCACGTCGTAGCCGGCGTTGTAGCCGGGGATGAACGTGACCCCGGGGCCGCCGTGGCAGGCGGCGCCGCACAGGTAGAGGCCCTCGTAGGGGAGGGGCAGGTCGGGCCAGCCCCGCGACCCGGGCCGGAACGGGCCCATCAGGTCGGGGTGGATCAGGCCCTGGCAGAAGTCGCCGTCGGGGGCGCCGTACATCAGCTCGTACGCGTACGAGGCGTAGGTGAGCTGGCGGTCGATGACGTCGGGGAAGTTGGGGGCCATCGCCGTGATCTTGGCCACGACCCGCTCGGCCATCTCGTCCTTGCGGCGGTTCTGCTCCTCCTGGGTGCCGCCCACGGGGTAGTACATGGCGAAGGCCGACGCCGCGTGCTTGCCCTCGGGGGCGAGGGCGGGATCGAACATCGACGGGATCTGCATGCCCATCGACGGCCGTTCTGGCACCTGACCCCGTCGGCAGTTCTCGTAGTCGAGCTGCATGTCCTCGGGGGAGCCGAACATGCCCATCTGGGCCCGGAGCAGGCCCTCGTTGAGCAGCTCGTAGGGCCCGGTGAACTCGGGCAGGTCGTCGAGGGCGAAGTGCATCTGGATCCACGCCGCCCGGTGGTCGATGCGACCGATGCGCCGGGCCAGGTCCTCGGGGACGGCCTCGGGGTCGAGGAAACGGTTGAGGGTGGTGCGCAGGTCGAGGTTGGACAGCACCACCCGGGCGGTGATCTCCTCGCCGTCGTCGAGGCGGACCCCGGTCACCCGGTTGCCGTCGGTGGTGATCGCCTCGACCCGGGCCAGGGTCCGCACCACACCACCGTCGCCCTCGAACCGGCGGCGGATGTGGTCGGACAGCGCGCCGATGCCGCCCTCCAGCTTGCGCATCATGCGGGACCCGGTCGTGGCCATGGCGTAGGGCAGGCACAGGGCGCTGCCGGGGGAGTAGGGCCCCCGGTAGGTCGAGTTGATCGACAGGAACGCCAGCATCCCCCGCAACATGGCGTGGCGCTCCCGGTCGGGTAGGAACTGGTCGATGACATCCATCACCGTGCCGAACATGGCGACGCGGATGGCGTCGCGCTCGGCCTCGTTGGTGGCGCAGGCGAACATCTCGTCGAGGGACTTCGGCGGGGTGCGCACCTCGAAGCGGCCGATGGCCCGGGCCGGGGCCTCGCACCAGGCCATGAGCTCGGCCATGCCGGTCACCGCGTCCATGCCGTTGGTCTCGGCGATGTGGCCCAGCAACTGCTCGGGGTCGCTGTAGAAGATCATCGGGGCCTGCTCGGGCCCGCCGATGTTGACCGACATCACCTCGGCGTCGTAGGTGGGGCAGGCGTCGAGGCCCAGCTCGTCGAAGATCACGTCGGGCATCGGGAACAGCACCGAGCCGGCGATCTCGAAGCGGTACCCCTTGACCAGCTCGGTCGTCGAGGCCATGCCCCCCACGTAGTGGTTCTTCTCGAGGACCAGCACCCGCAGGCCGGCGTGGGCCATCACCGATGCGGCGGTGAGGCCGTTGTGCCCGGCCCCGATGACGATGGCGTCGTAATCCGTCATGGCCGCACCCTTGCAGTCCTTGCGGCAAGCTGTCAATACTGACAGTATTCGGCCACGAACGACATCTTGTCGTCATCGTGATCATCGTCAGCTGCTCCGGGGGACCTTCGATGCGCCGCACCTGCCTGGCCCTGGTGGCCGCCCTGCTCCTCGCCGCCGCCTGCTCCTCGGGCTCGGAGGGCCCTGCCACCACCACCACCGGCGCGGCCGAGGGCGCGGGCACCACGACGGTCCCGGCCGCCCTCGAGGGAGCCGAGGCGGTGGCCGCCTCCCAGGAGCGCGTCGACCCCTGGTTGCGGGGGACGATGCGCCCGCCGCCCGACGACGGGCCGCCCGCGGCCGAGGGCGCCGAGATCTACGTCGTGTCCTGCGGCCAGCTCCTCGAGAGCTGCGCCGTCCTGGTCGACGCCGTGCTGGAGGGCGCGGAGGTCGCCGGCTGGGACGCCACCCTGGTCGACACCGCCCTGGACTTCTCCGCCGCCGGCGGGGCCGTGCGCCAGGCCATGGCGGCGGGGGCCGACGGGGCGATCGTGGTCGGTGTCGACTGTCAGCACTTCAGCGGTGCCCTCGACGAAGCCGCCGCCGCCGACTTCCCGGTCGTGGTGCTCAACGCCTTCGACTGCGACGTCACCTCCGAGGGGGCCGAGCCCGCCCGCTTCGCCGCCCAGGTCGACTTCACCGAGGGCGACGAGGATCCCGTGGCCAACGCCCGACGCTTCGCCGCCGCCAAGGCCGACTGGGCCATCGTCGAGACCGACGCCGACCTGCAGGTGATCAACCTGGTGCAGGACGACCTGCTGGCCATCAGCCTGCTGGGTGAGGGCTTCGAGGCCGGCGTGGCCACCTGCGCGACGTGCTCGGTGGTCGAGTCGGTCCACTTCTCGACCTCCGACCTGCTCGACGGCACCTTCCCCCAGAAGGTTGCCCAGGCCATCGTCGACCACCCGGAGGCCAACGCCGTCAACTTCCCGTACGCGGCGACCATCTCCCTCGGGATCGCCGGCCTGGCTGACGCCGGCCGTGACGACCTGCTGGTCATCGGCGCCGAGGGCTTCCCGTCGCAGTACCAGCTCCTCGACGACGGGACCATCGACATGGTGATGGCGTTCGACGTGGCCTGGACCGGGTGGGCCGCGGTCGACACGCTCAACCGGGTCCTGGCCGGGGTCGAGACGGTGGACGAGGGCGTCGGCTACCAGTTGGTCACCGGCGAGGACATGGCCGGCAGCCTCGAGTACGAGGGCCCCTACGACTACCGGGCCGTGTACGAGGAGGTGTGGGCCCCCTGAGCTGGGCCGCCCCGGCCCCCGCCCTGCCTGCGCTGGCGGTGCGGGGACTCACCCGTCGCTACGGCGCCGTCACGGCCCTCGACGACGTCGACCTCACCGTGGCCCCCGCCAGCCTCCACGCCCTGGTGGGCGCCAACGGATCGGGCAAGTCGACGCTCATCCGGGTGGTGGCCGGTGTCGAGGTCGGCGCCCCCGGGGGCACCGTGGCCGTCGGAGGGGTCGAGTGGCCCGCCGAGGCCGTCACCCCGGCCGTGGCCCGGGCGGCCGGCGTCCGGGTCGTCCACCAGGCCTCCACCGCCTTCCCGACCATGAGCGTGGCCGAGAACGTCGGGATCGCCTCCACCCTGCCCATCGGGCGACTCGGCCGGGTCGACCGTCGCCGGCTGTTCGCCGAGGTCGAGGCCGCCCTCGACCGCCTCGACCTCGACGTCTCCCCCCGGGCCCCGATGGCCACCCTGTCCCCCGCCCGCCAGACCCTGGTGGCCGTGGCCCGGGCCCTGGCCGATGCCGGCCCGGACGACGGGGTGGCCACCCGGCTGCTCGTCCTCGACGAACCCACCGCGGCGCTGCCGGCAGCCGAGGTCGACGTGCTCCTCGCCGGGCTGGCGGCCGCGGTGGGGGCAGGTCACGCCGTGCTCCTCGTGACCCACCGCCTCGATGAGGTCCGTCGGGCGGCCGACGCCGTGACCGTCCTGCGGGACGGCCGGGTGGTGGCCGACCTGGCGGGCGGCGCCGCGGACGAGGCCGGGGCGCTCGTCGGCAGGACCCTCCCGGCCACCGGTCCCCGGACGGCGGCGCCCACGGTGGTGGGGTCGCCGCCCCTGCTGGTGGTGGACGACCTCGCCGTCGGCGGACTCGATGGGGTCTCCCTCACGGTCGGCCCGGGCGAGGTGGCGGGGGTGGCCGGTCTCCTGGGCTCGGGTCGCTCCACGTTGGTGGAGGCGCTGTTCGGCGCCCGGCCGTGGCGCCGGGGCACCGTCCGGCTGGCCGATCGGCCCTACGCCCCCGACCGCCCGGTCCGGGCCGTGGCCGCCGGCGTGGCCCTCGTCCCCGAGAACCGGGAGCGTTCGGTGTTCGCCGGCCAGACCGTGGCCGACAACCTGGGGGCCGCCGGGCTCGACCGCCGTCCCTGGTGGCGACGCGACCGTCGAGCCGAGCGGCGGGCGGCGCTCGCCGATCTTGCGGCCTTCGGCGTGGTGGCCGCCGGGCCCGAGGCGCCCATGGCCTCGCTCAGCGGGGGGAACCAGCAGAAGGTGGTCCTGGCCCGCTGGCTGCGGGGCTCGCCCCGGCTCCTGCTCCTCGACGAGCCCACCCTCGGCGTCGACGTCGGCGCCCGGGCCGAACTGCACGCCCTCATCCGAGCCCACGTCACGGCCGACCGGGGGGCGCTGGTCGTCTCCTCCGACGCCGACGAGCTGTGCCGCCTGGCCGACCGGGTGCTCGTCCTGCGCGACGGGCGGGTGGCCCACGAGGTGGCGGCGACCCGTACCACCCCGACCCAGCTCGACCGCCTGGTGCACGGGGAGGTGGCGGCATGAGTCCCTGGGCCGACCGCCTCGAGCGCTACGCACTGGTCCTCGCCCTGGTGGGGGTGCTGGTGACCTTCGCGTTCCTCCCGGCCACCAGCGACAGCTTCCTCACCACGGCCAACCTGAAGTTCGTCCTCAACAACCAGGCCGTCCCGCTCCTCGTTGCCCTCGCGGTGATGGTCCCGCTCGTGGTCGACGAGTTCGACCTGTCGGTCGGGGCGGTGACGGCGACCTCGTCGGTGGTGGCGGCCGCGGCCATGACCCGCTTCGGCGTCGGGTGGGGCCCGGCCATCGTGCTGGCCGTCGCCCTGGCCGCGCTCGTCGGCCTGGTCAACGGCCTGTTCGTGGCCCGGGCCGGCATCGCCTCGCTGGTGACCACCCTCGGGGTGTCGAGCATCCTGCTCGGCGCCCTCACCTGGTACACCGACGGCGAGAGCGTCCTCGGCCGCTACCCGTCGGCGTTCCTCGAGGTGGGGGCGTGGCCCTGGCCCCTGGTCGTCCTCGGCGGGGCCACGGCGCTGCTCTGGTACGTGCTCGAGCAGACGCCGTTCGGCCGCCGCCTCTACGCCGTCGGTGCCAACCGGGAGGCGGCCCGCCTGGTCGGCATCGACGTTCGCCGCCACGTGGTGGCGGCCTTCGTCCTGTCGGGCGCCCTGGCCGGCCTGGCCGGCGTCGTCGCCGTGGCCCGCAACAGCGGGGCCAACCCCACGGTCGGCCCGGGCCTGGTCCTGCCCGCGCTGGCCGCCGCCTTCCTGGGGGCCACCGCCTTCCGGCGGGTGGTCAACCCCCTGGGGACCCTCGTCGGGGTCCTGCTGGTGGCCTTCACCGTCAGCGGGTTCACCCTCGCCGGGATCGACCCGTGGGTGAAGGACGTGGTCAACGGCGTCCTGCTGCTGGTGGCCGTGGCCGCCGTCGCCGCCCTCCGCCGCCGCAACCTCGCTTCTGGCCCTTGATTTCGGGGCCCTGGCCCCGAAATCACCGGCCAGAACCGGGGTCAGGGCAGGGGGAAGGTGGCGAGGATCTCCAGCGCCTCGGCGGTGAGCGGCTCCATGTCCTCGGGGGCGCCGCCGCCCCGGCGGGACCAAACCTCGACGAGGCCGAGCAGGGCGCCGGCCACGGCGTTGCCCAGCACCACGGCGACCAGCTCGATGCGCTCGTCGGTCTCGCCCGGCGGATCGACCTCGCGGGCGTGCTCCAGGCGGGCCCGGATCAGGGCCTCGAGCTCGCGGGCGAAGGCCCCCTGCACCAGGCGCAGGTTGGCGTCGATGGTCTCGGGGCTGAGCACGCTCTGGCGCAGGGCGGCCACCTGGCGCAGGATCTCGCGGTCGTCGGGGAACGAGCCCACGGCCACCATCACCGAGGTCAGCACCGGCTCGTCGGCCGGCCGCACGGCCAGGGCGGCCCGGAACCACTCGAGGCGGCTCTGGTAGTCCTGGAAGAGGACGGCCTCCTTGGTGGGGAAGTACCGGAAGAAGGTGCGCTCGGTCACCCCGGCGTCCTCGGCGATGGCGGCCACGCTGGTGGCGTCGAAGCCGTCGGCCCGGAACCGGTCGAGGGCCGCCTGCTGCAGCCGCTCCTTGGTCGCCCGCCGGTGCGCCTCCCGTTTCCCCATGGGCGCCGCCTGCACCCCGTCACCCTACCGGCGGCCTGGCAGGACTGACAGATTCCTGTCCGATTCGACACCGCCGAGCGTTCCGCCTACGTGAGGGCGGCGATGGTGGCGCCGAAGGCGGCGAGGGTCTCGGGTGGGGCGCCGTCGGTGAACCAGACGTAGAAGCGATCCACGCCCCCGGCGTGGTGGGCGGCGAAGGGGGCGACCAGCTCGTCGGGGGTGCCGACGGCCAGGTGGCGGCCCATCGGGGTGCGACCGAAGCGGCGTTCGGCCTGCTCGGTCACCGCCACCCGGCGGGTCTCGTCGGTCACGACGGTGGCCAGGGTCTGGATCGACACCCGGGCATCGCCGGCCAGGGGGCGCCGCTCGGCCAGTCGGTCGAGGTGGTGGGCGGGCACGTTCCACCAGTCGGCGTGCTCCCGCACGAGGGCCAGGGTGCGAGGCCCCGTCCCCCCGATGGTGACGGGGACGGGGCGGGTGGGAACCGGCCGCTGCCGGGCCCCGACGAGGTGGTGGTGCTCGCCCTCGAAGTCGACGGCCTCACCCGTCCAGAGCAGACGCAGGACCTCGAGGGTCTCGCCGAGGCGGGCCACCCGGTCGGCGGGCTCGGTGGGGTCGACCCCGAAGGTGACCAGCTCGTCGGGCACCGAGCCCCAGCCGATGCCCAGGTCGAAGCGACCGCCGGAGGCGTGGTCGAGGGAGACCACCTGGCGGGCCAGCACCGCCGGGTGGCGGAACGGGTCGCACAGGACGAGGTGGCCGACCCGGAGCGTGGTGGTGGAGGCCAGCACCCAGCCGGCCAGGGCCATGGCCTCCCACTGGTCGCGGTCCTCGGCCAACGGTGGGACGAGGTGGTCCATGAAGGCGATGCCCTCGAAGCCGGCGATCTCGGCGGTGCGGGCCCGCTCGACGATCTCGGCGTGGGTGAGGCCGATCTGGGGCAGGAACAGGTGGAACGTGGGGGCCACGGCCCGACCGTAGGCGGTGGGCTAGAAGGGTGGAGGTGGACCCGCTGCTCGCCGCCCTGCTGTTCGACCACCCGCGGGCCGACGACGAGCCGCTGCTGCACACCGTCGACCGCACGGTCACCGCCGGCGAGGCCCGCGCCGCCGCCCGGGCCCTGGCCGACGACCTGGGCCCGCTCGACGGCCGCGGGGTGGCCGTGTGCCTGCCCAACGGGCCCGAGGTGGTGTCGGCCATGACCGGCATCTGGCGGGCCGGCGGCGTGCTGGTGCCGATCAACCCCCGCGACCCCGACCCAGGGCCGGCCCTGGCCGCCACCCGGCCCGCGTTCTGGCTGGACGGCGACGGTCTGGCGCCCCTCGACGGCGACCACCGCGACGAGCCCGGCGTGGCCTTCGTCACCTGGACCTCGGGCACGACGGGGCTCCCCAAGCCCATCCGCCACACCCACGAGGGCTACCTCGAGCTGCTCGACCGGGTGCTGGGCCCGCTGCGGGGCAGTGGGGGGAAGGCGCCCGCCCCCAACCTCATCCCCGTGTCGATGGCCCTCAACGCCGGCCTCTACAACGCCCTCTTCGGCCTGCGGGCCGGGGCCGAGCTGGTGATCATGGACCGCTTCGACCCCGGCGAGTTCGCCACGCTCGTCCGTCGCTTCGGCATCCGTTCGACGGTGCTGCCGCCGGCGGCCATGGCCGCCCTCAACGACAGCGACGTCGACGACCTGGGCGAGCTGCGCTACGTGCGATCCATCACCGCCCCGCTGTCACCCCTGCAGGCCCGCCGCTTCCGTGACCGCTACGGCGTCCACGTGCTCAACGGCTACGGGCAGGCCGAGATCGGCGAGGTCATCGGCTGGACGGCGGCCGACGCCAAGGCCCACCCCGACAAGGTCGGGGCCGTGGGCCGGCCCCACCCGGGGGTCGACGTGAAGCTGGCCGACGACGGCCGACTGCTGGTGCGTCCGCCCAACGCGGCGGTGGGCATCGACGAGCGTCGGGACGACGAGGGCTACGTCGACACC
>CAYTJS010000091.1:0-12285 GCA_964438115.1 uncultured Iamiaceae bacterium | reverse complement strand
CGCCGACTCGAGAACCCGCCCCCATCACCCACTTGACGATCCATAGGAGCGTCCCGCCACCCGAACCTTGTGCGTTCGAGCCGAAATGGCGGCGGGTTTGCACAAGGTTCGGCGGTGGGGGGGTCCAGCACTGGCGGGCGGGGTCGGTCACGCTGAAGCGCTCCCACACCTCGTCGCCCACCTCGGCGTGGTCGGCCACGATGCTGGCGGCGTTGTGGAGCTTGTCGGCCACCGAGACCTCGAGGGACCGGACGGGCTTGGTGCGCAGGCGCTCGACGTAGGCGGTCTTGCGCTCCTCCCACGGCGGCTTCTCGGCCCCCGTCGTGGTGTCGACCAGGCTGTCGGAGAGGTCGGCCACGATCTCGGCGACGACGGGGCCGAACTCGGCCTCGATCTCGGTCAGGGCGGCCGCGCCGCCGTGGTCCTCGGCCACGTCGTGCAGGTAGGCGGCGGCGACCTGCTCGTCGGTACCACCGGACCCGGCCACCAGGGCGGCGACCGGCGCCAGGTGGCCGTCGAAGTAGTCGATGTCGCTGCCCTTGCGCACGTCGCCGGCATGCGCCCGCCGGGCGTAGGCCGCCGCCCGCGCCACCAGGTCGTCACTCACGGTCCCAGGGTGCCACGCCGGTCCGGCCATCGCCGCCGCTGTCGCGTTCTGGCGTGAGTTGGTCCCGCCCATCGTGACCATCTCACGCAATTTCGGGGCGTGGGATGATCGGGCCGTGAGTGACGTGGACCCCACGGCGGAGGGGTACGGGCAGTTCCCCCTGCGCACCTTCCTCGACTTCGACATCGACCACTCGACGCCGGGCGAGGCCACCGCCTGGCTGGAGGTGGGTGACCACCACCTCAACCCCAACGGCGTGGTCCACGGGGCCGTGCTCTTCGCCCTGGTCGACACCGCCATGGGGGCGGCCACGATGGACGTGGTACCCCAGGGCTGCTTCTGCGCCTCCATCGAGATCCAGCTCCGCTTCTTCTCGGCGGTGCCGGCCGGCCGGGTCGAGGCCCGGACCCGGGTGGTGCGGGCGGGCAAGCGCATCGTCCACCTCGAGGCCCTGGTCCACGTGGACGACGCCACCGAGCCGGCGGCGCTGGCCACCGGCTCCTTCGCCGTGCTCAGCGCGGGCTGAAGACCACCCGAACCGTCCCATCGTCCCCCGTCTCGACCCGGCCGGTGACGGCGACCTCCTCTCGCCGCAGGAGGAGCGTGGCGGGATGACCCGCGGCGAAGTTCCGCCACCACGTCTTCTTCTCCGGCCCGCCGACGGTGACCACGACGTCGGCGCCGTCGGTGCGGTACTGCACGGGGACGGCGACCCGGCGTCCCGAGCGGCGTCCTTCGTAGGTGACCACGAGCAGGCCGCCGCTGAGCAGCCCGTGCAGCGGCGACCGCAGCAGCGCCCGGATCACGGGGCCGACGACCCGGTTCATCAACCACACGGCGGACCTCCTACGGCAGTGGGCGGGCGGGGCGGGCCACGCCGTTGGCGGCCATGACCGAGACGGTGCGGGCCCACGAGGCCCGCAGGTCGTCGGCCACGCCGGCGCCACCGGCGGCGAGGGTCTCGACCACCGGCCGGATCGTGAACGACGAGTGGTCGACCCAGGTCGGCGTGAGGGAGACGGCGAAGCGCCAGTCGTCGGTGCCGGCCGGGCGGGCGGCCCGCACCCCGACGATGACGCCGTCGCGGGTGTCGGTCTCGACCATGCCGGAGAGGAAGTTGCCCACGCCGAAGACCACGGGCACGCCGTGGAAGCGGCGCACCGGCTGCACCACGTGGGCGTGGTGGCCGACGATCAGGTCGACGGCGCCGCTCGCCGCCAGCCGCTCGGCCAGAGCCAGCTGCTCGGCGGTGGGGTCGTGCTGGTACTCGACGCCCCAGTGCAGGCTGGCGACCACGAGGTCGGCCCCGGCCCGCCGGGTCCGCTCGGCGGCCCGGATCAGCGCCGTGGGATCGAGGGTGCCCACCCGCCAGGGCGTGTCGGGGACATAGCCGTTGTACCCGTAGGCCCCCGACACGTGGCCCACGGTCACCCCACCCGGGGTCTCGTAGAGCGTCGGGGTCGTGGCCTCGGCCGCCGTGCGGGCGGTGCCGGCGTGACCCAGGGCGAAGCGGTCGAGCACGGCCAGGGTCGAGGTGACGCCACCGGGACCCTGGTCGAGGCTGTGGTTGGACGCCGTCGAGCAGCCGTCGTAGCCGGCGTGGGCGATGGCCCGACCCACCTCCCGGGGCGAGCTGAACGAGGGGTAGCTGGCGATCAGGGCGTTGTCGGCCGACAGCGGCACCTCGAGGTGGCAGAGGGCGAGGTCGGCCCGGGCCAGGATCGGCTCGACGTCGCGGAACATCGGACGGAAGTCGTAGGCGGCACCGCCGGGTGCCCCGTACGCCTGGGCCTGGGCCAGCACCCCGAGGTGGGGCAGCAGGTCGCCGGTGAAGGCCAGGGTGACCCGCTCCGTCGGCGGCGGCGCCGTCGTGGTGGTCGGCGGGGTCGTGGTGGTGGTGGGGGCGATGGTGGCCATCGGGGCCCCGGTGGTTGGCGCCGGCGTCGCCCGCTCACCCCCGTCGGCACAGCCGGCGACCAGGGCCAGGGCCACCAGCACCACCCACGTCCGCCGCACCCCCGCACCGTAGGGCGGGGATCGCTTCCGGCTCAGGGGCGTTCGTCCCCTCCCCATCCCGCGCCCCGTCCCGTTCTGGCGTCGATCTGTTGTGCCCACCGCAACCGATCGACGCAAGTTCGGGGTGGGGGCGAGGGTCTACGGTGCTCGGCCGTGCGGGACGAGTCCTATGACGTGGTGGTGATCGGATCGGGGTTCGGGGGGTCGGTGACCGCCCTGCGCCTGACCGAGAAGGGGTACCGGGTCGCCGTGCTCGAGGCGGGGCGCCGCTACCGGCCCGACACCCTCCCCGAGACCAGCTGGGACCTGCGCAACTTCCTCTGGATGCCCAAGCTCGGGCTGCGGGGCATCCAGCGCATCTCGCTGCTGAAGGACGTCGCGATCATGTCCGGCGCCGCCGTGGGCGGGGGCTCGATCGTCTACGCCAACACCCTCTACCGGCCCCTCGACGACTTCTACACCGACCCGTCGTGGGCCCACCTCACCGATTGGCGGGACGAGCTGGCCCCCTTCTACGACCAGGCCGAGCGCATGTTGGGCGTGGTCGAGACCCCCATCGAGACCGAGGCCGACGCCATCATGCGCGACCTGGCCGACGAGCTGGGCGTGGCCGACACCTACCACCCCACCCCGGTCGGCGTGTACTTCGGCCGGCCGGGCGAGACGGTGCCCGACCCGTTCTTCGGCGGCGCCGGCCCCGACCGGACCGGGTGCATCGGCTGCGGGTCGTGCATGACCGGCTGCCGCCACGGCGCCAAGAACGCCCTCGACACCAACTACCTGTACCTGGCCGAGGCCAACGGAGCGGTCATCTGTCCCGAGCACGAGGTGGTCGACGTCCGGCCCCGGCCCGGCGGCGGCTACGAGGTCGTCACCCAGCGACCGGGGGCGTGGCTGCGGAAGCGGCGCCGGGTCTTCCGGGCCGACCAGGTGGTGGTCTCGGCCGCCGCCATCGGGACCCAGAAGCTCCTGCACAAACTGGCAGGGACCGGCAGCCTGCCCCACCTGTCGTCCCGGCTGGGCGAACTCAGCCGCACCAACAGTGAGGCCATCGTCACCGCCGAGTCCGACGACCACTCCCTCGACCTGACCGACGGCATCGCCATCACGTCGTCGATCCACCCCGACCCCCGGACCCACATCGAGCCGGTGCGCTACGGCAAGGGCTCCAACGCCATGGGCCTGCTCACCACCCTGATGGTCGACGGCGGTGGCCGCATCCCGCGGTGGCTGCGGTTCTTCCTGACCGCCCTGGCCCATCCCGTCCAGTTCGCCAGGTCGCTGTCGGTGCGCAACTGGTCGGAGCGGTCGGTGATCCTCCTCGTCATGCAGAGTCTGGACAACTCGATCCGTGTCCGGCGGGGCCGCTTCGGGTGGCTGACCAGCGAGCCGGGCCACGGCGAGCCCAACCCCACGTGGATCCCGGTCGCCAACGACGCCGCCCGCATCGTGGCCCGCCGCATCGGCGGCCGGGCCCAGGGGTCGATCTTCGAGGCGGTGGCCAACATGCCCACCACCGCCCATTTCATCGGCGGCTGCCCGATCGGGGCCTCGGCCGCCGAGGGCGTGGTCGACCCGTACCTGCGGGTCCACGGCCACGACGGCCTGCACGTGGTCGACGGGTCGGTGGTGACGGCCAACCTCGGCGTGAACCCCTCGCTCACCATCACGGCCATGGCCGAGCGGGCCATGAGCATGTGGCCCAACAAGGGCGAGGCCGACCCCCGCCCGGCCCCCGGCGCCGCCTACGAGCGGGTGGCCCCGGTCCCGCCCCGGTCCCCCGCTGTGCCCGCCGGCGCCCCCGCCGAACTCCGCCTGGGCTGAGCCGAACCGGCCCTCAGATCATGCCGTGCCGCCTTGGGGGCGATGCCCCCGCTCGCTCCGCTCGCGCCCCAGGCCGCCGGGCTCCCTGGCGGTCGCGCCGTCGGCCCGGTCTCGGCCTTCAGCCGAGACCGGAGTAGCTCTCCGGGCGGAGCCGAAGGAGGAGCCGGCGGTCGGTGACCATGGCCCGGAAGAACTCGTCGGGGTCCTCGTGGGGCTTCGGGGCCACGGCGTCGTGGAGCTCGAGCAGCATCCGGCCCACCTCGTCACCGGGCTCGGTGGTGACCGGCGTGAGCTCGACGGTGCCAGAGGCCGACACGTACTTGTAGAAGGAGTCGTCGCTCACGTGGAGCACGGCCCGCGGGTCGCGGCGGAGGTTGGCCGTCTTGGCCCGGTCGGCGGTGACCGAGATGCGGGCCTCGCCGTCGACCCACTGGTAGACGATGTTCGACGTCTGGGGCCGGCCGTCCCGCCGCAGGGTGACCAGCACCCCGCGCCGCTGGCCGGCGAGGAAGTCCTCGGCGGTGGTGGCGTCCATGTCCGCCCCAACCCCGGGACCATCGACCCTGTTCCGGCCGGCCGTGTGCGAGTCTGCTCCCCCGATGGCCGCCAAACCGGAACCCCGCTCCGACACCTGGCTGATCGTGGGGATCGTGGCCGCCGCCGTCGCCATCACCCTCGTCCTGGTGCTCGTCGTCGTGCCGTCCATGACCGGCGACACCGAGGAGACGGCGGGCAGCAACGAGCCCACCGAGCCCGCCGCCCTCTACGAGCGCCACTGCGGCACCTGCCACGGCCTGCAGGGCCAGGGGAACCTGGGGCCGGCCCTGGGCGACGGAGCGGTGGTGCAGGCCTACCCCGACGTCGAGGACCAGATCGCCGTCGTCGTCGAGGGCCGCAACGCCATGCCCCCCTTCGGCGACGCCCTCACCGACGAACAGATCCGCACCATCGTCGAGTACACCCGCACCGAGCTGGGCACCGCGACGACGACGTCGACCGCCGCCACCGACGGCGGGTAGCCCTTCACGTCGACGATCGACGAGGGGAGCAGCGGCCGGCCTTCCTCGGAGGCTGCACCCGGACCCGCGGCACTCGCTCACCAGGCCGCCGGGCTCCTTGGCGGTGGCATCGACCGCCTCGTGACCTCACCAGCGGAACCAACCCCACCCACGAGGCCACCGTCAAGGCCTGCGTCACCCGCCACTGACCGGCGTCGCTGCCGACGCCGAGGCCGGTCCTTGCATGACCAAACGTCGTCTCGCTAGTCTCCTCGCCCGGTCGATAGCGGGATCGGCCCGACAACCACCAGCGACAGCCACCTCAGAGGAGCACGATCCCGAATGACCACCTCCCCCCCCGGACTCCACGCGGGCGCGCCGGCCGTCCACGCCGTTCGCCGGCGCACTGCGGCCCTGCTCGTTACGGCACTGCTGGCGTCGCTGCTGGCCCTGATCGCGGCGCCGGCTGGCGCCGACGGCAACGAGGCCCCTGGCGCCCCTGCCGCGGCCCGCTCGCTCAGCGTCGGCAACTCCCACAACTGCGTCATCCTCGACAACGGCGGTGCCAAGTGCTGGGGCTTCGGCAGCTTCGGCCAGCTCGGCCAGGGCAGCGCCGTGAACCTCGGCGACGATCCCGGTGAGATGTCCGCCCTCGCGTCGATCAATCTCGGCACGGGGCGCACCGCCACCGCCGTCTCCGCCGGCGAGAACCACACCTGCGCGCTGCTCGACAACGGCACCGTCAAGTGCTGGGGCGGCGGTGGCGCGAGCCTCGGCCTGGGCAACACCACCACCTACGGCGACGGGCCCGGCGAGATGGGCGACAACCTGCCCGCCGTCGACCTCGGCACCGGCCGCACCGCCACGGCCATCACCGCCGGCCATGACTTCACCTGCGCGCTCCTCGACAACGGCACGGTCAAGTGCTGGGGCCGCAACACCGCCGGCGAGCTCGGCCAGGGCAACACCACCACCCTCGGCGACGGGCCCGGCGAGATGGGCGACAACCTGCCCGCCGTCGACCTCGGCACCGGCCGCACCGCCACGGCCATCACCGCCGGCCATGACTTCACCTGCGCGCTCCTCGACAACGGCACGGTCAAGTGCTGGGGCCGCAACACCGCCGGCGAGCTCGGCCAGGGCAACACCACCACCCTCGGCGACGGGCCCGGCGAGATGGGCGACAACCTGCCCGCCGTCAACCTCGGCACCGGCCGCACCGCCACCGCCGTCAGCGCCGGCACGGCCAACACCTGCGCCCTCCTCGACAACGGCGCCGTCAAGTGCTGGGGCAGCGGCGGCGACTACCGGCTGGGCCAGGACACCCTGACCACCCTGGGCGACGGGCCCGGCGAGATGGGCGACTACCTGCCCGGCATCAACCTCGGCACCGGCCGCACCGCGCGGGCCATCGGTGCCGGGGACCGGCACAACTGCGCGCTGCTCGACAACGGCACGGTGAAGTGCTGGGGCGCCAACGGCCTGGGCCAGCTGGGTCAGGGCACCCGCCAGCTCTACTACATGGCCGACATCCAGCCCATCGTCCTCGGACGGACCGTCGGGGTCGGCGCGACCGCCCGTCCCGACGGTCACCTCCGTCGCGGCAGCGGTGCCTTCAGCGGCCTCAACACCTACAACACGACCGGCGCCGGCCAGACCGTGGCGGGCACCGTCGCCGCCCGGGGCAGCACCAGCTTCACGGTTCGGGTCGAGAACGACGGCACCTACACGGACCGCTTCCGGGTCAAGGCCCCCGGCAGCACCAGCAGGTACACCGTCACCTACCGCCGGGGCTCGACCAACATCACCAGCGCCGTGACCGGCGCCGGGTTCGTCACCCCCGACATCCGCCCCGGCCAGCACCTGGACCTGACGCTGACCATCCAGGCCACGCCGAGCGCCGCCCGCGGCGCCCGCATCGACCACCTGGTCACCATCACCAGCCAGGCGGACTCCACGCGCAAGGACGCCGTGAAGGCGCGCGTCACCCGGAGCTGAGCCGGTGCTGGTGGGTGCTCGCCCATCAGCACCGGAGGAGCACGGTCCCGGCCGGGTGGGGGCCGTCGACTCGGCCCGCCCCCACGCAGCGGCTTCTTCATCTCGGGGCTGCGCCCCGGCTCGCTGCGCTCGCTCCCCCAGACCGCCAGGCTTGCTAGCGCCCGCGCCGGCGGCGAAACCGCTGCTCACGCAGCGGTTTCGGTCCTCCCGTCGGCGTGGTGGGCGAAACGGTCCTGGTCCCGGGAGTGGGTGGGGGCGTCGCTGGCGAACGGCCAGCCCCCGAAGCCGGTCCGCTGGTAGTCGTCGAAGGCGGCCTCGATGCCGACCCGGTCGTTCATCACGAAGGGGCCGTACTGGGCGACGGGCTCGCCGATGGGGCGGCCCTGCAGGACCAGCACCTCGACGGGGCCGACCGGGGCCGACACCGTCACCGGGGCCTGGGCCTCGACGGCCGCCCCGGTGCGGGCACCCACCCGGGTGCCGCCCACGTCGAGACCGTCGCCCTCGAACACGTACAGCATGCGGATGGTGTCGGGGGTCCGGGCCGGGGGCAACTCCCAGGCGCCGTCGGCGTCGAGGCGGACGTGCCAGATGGCCACGTCGGTGTCGGGGCGGCTGGCCCACGAGTGCGGCGGGGGCGAGGGCGGGGTGTGGCCGTCCAGCTCGCCGGCGATCACCGTGACCTCGACGCCGTCGCCGCCGATGCGGGGGATCTCGGCGTCCCACAGCATGGCGAAGTGGGGGTCGACCATCTTGTCGGCGGCCGGCAGGTTCAGCCAGATCTGGAAAAGCTCGGTGGGGTTGGGCTCGTCCTCGTTGACCAGGGGGAACATCTCCGAGTGGACGATGCCGCCGCCGGCGGTCAGCCACTGGACGTCGCCCCGCCCGAAGCGGGCGGTGGCCCCCAGCGAGTCGGAGTGGTCGATGAGGCCCCGGCGCACATAGGTCACCGTCTCGAACCCCCGGTGCGGGTGCTGGGGGAACCCGGGCACCAGCAGGCCGTGGTACATGCTCCAGCCGTCCTGGTAGGTGAAGTCGTTGCCCAGGGGCCGGCCGGCCAGGTCGGCCCGGGGCGCCATCCGCTCGTCGCCGGCCGGATAGAGGTCGTGGTGGTGCACGCAGAAGAGGAAGGGGTCGATCGTCGGCCACGGGCCACGGCCGAGGTCCACCGTCTGGATCACGGGATCGCTCACGATGGGGACAACCCGGCCCGCCCGCCCGTATTCCGACCGATCCGGAGGACCGCCGTGACCACCACCCCGCTGCCCGACCTGACCACCGTGGCCGTGGCCGTCGACGGGCCCGTCGGCCGCCTCACCCTCGACCGCCCGGAGAAGCTCAACCCGTTGGGCACGGGCACCCTGCTCGAGCTGGTGACCGCCGCCCGCTGGTTCGACGAGCAGCCGGGCGTGAAGGTGGTGGTGGTCAGCGGCCGGGGCCGGGCCTTCTCGGCCGGGGCCGACCTGGCCAGCTTCGGCGACACCGAGGCCAACGGCGGCCTCTCCCCCCGGGAGGCGGCCGACACCGGGCGCCGGATGGTCGAGGCCGTCGAGGCCATGACGGCGGTCACCGTGGCCGCCCTCCACGGGTACTGCATCGGTGGGGGCCTGGTGCTGGCCGCCGCCTGCGACCTGCGGGTGGCGGCCGAGGACACGGTGTTCGCCATTCCGGAGGTGGACCTGGGCATCCCGTTGGCGTGGGGCGGCATCCCCCGTCTGGTGCGGGAGCTGGGGCCGGCGGTCACCCGCGAGCTGGTCCTCACCTGCCGCCGCTTCGACGCCGCCGAGGCCAAGGCCCTGGGCTTCCTCAACCGGGTGGTGCCCGCCGACCGCGTGGCCGCCGAGGCCGACGCCCTCGCCGCCGAGTTGGCGGCCAAGTCGGCCCTGACGCTGGCGTCCACCAAGGCCCACGTGAACGCGGTGCTCGAGCACATGAGCGGGGCGTCGGGCGCCTGGGCCGACGCCGACGGCCTGGTCACCGCCCTCCGGGACCCCGAGTCCCGTGAGGTGGGGGCCCGGTACCTCGCCCGGGTGCGCGACCAGCGCTCGCGCTGACCATCCGCGCTCGCGGCGGGCGCCACCACTACGTTGCGCGCGCAGTGACCCGCCCACCGTGAGGAGGTGGCGAGATGCCGTGGATCACGGGCTCCGAGGGGGACCACCCCTACACCGGCTCGGCCGGCTCGGACGGCTGCTGCCACGCCGTCGACCCCGACGACGGGCACACGGCCTGCGGCACGATCATCCGCAGCCTGCGCCTGTGGATCGAGGTGCCCTTCAGCCGGGCCCGCATGGCCGGTGGGGAGCTCTGCCCCACCTGCGTCGCCATCACCGAGCAGGAGACCGCCGCCGTCTGAGGCCCGGCGGGCCGACTCGCGGCCGGCAGCGTCGGCGTGCTTGCATGACGGCGTGACCGACGCCGCCACCACCGCTCCCTCCGTCGCCCTCCGCCTCTACCGGGTCCTGGCCATCACGTCGATGGTGCTGGTCCTGGTCATGGCCGCCATCGCCGGCCGATCGACCGTCCTCTTCGGGACCTGGAACATCGAGATCCACGGCTACCTGGGCAACCTGCTCTTCCTCATCGCCGTGGTCATGGTCGTCCTGTCCTTCATGACCCAGACCCGGGGGGTGGTCGTCGGCCACGCCGTCGCCTTCGCCGCCCTGGTCTTCGTCCAGATCGGCCTCGGCTACGTCGGGCGCGAGACCATCGAGGCCGCCGCCTGGCACATCCCCAACGGGGTGCTGCTCATGGGCATCGCCACCGCCCACGTCTCGCTCCTCCGCCCCGACCGGGCCTGACCACCTCCCGTTCCGGCAGCAGGGTCCGACGTCGTCCCTCGTCGGTTCTCTCGGTGTCGACGCCCTCCTGACCGTGGACGACGACGGCAACGGCACCGACCCCAGCGACGACGACATCGAGCGGTGCCGTGCGCCGTGGATCGGGGAGCAGGCCGACGGCGCGGCGCCCTCGGCCGAGATCGGGGTCGCTCCGACCTGCGCCGAACCGGCGAAGGTCGCACCGCCCACCGCCGCCAGGATCCCTTGCCGCCGTCGCACGAGGACGACGCTGGTCAGAAGCCGTCGGTGCCCAGGATCGCGAGGAGGTCGTCGCCGTAGTTCTCGACCTTGGCGGGGCCGATCCCCCGGCAGGCCCGGAGGCCGGCGTAGTCGGTGGGGCGGCGGGCGACGAGGTCGTCCAGGGTCTTGTCGTTGAAGACGACGTAGGCGGGCACGCCGTCGGTGCGGGCCCGTTCGAGACGCCAGGCCTTGAGCCGGTCGCGCAGGGCGGCGTCCTCGGGTCCCTCGGTCGCCGCCGCCGGGGCGGCGGCGGGCGGGGCCAGCACCCGGCGGGCGCCGTCGACGGTGATGGTCGTGCCGTAGGCGACCCGCAACGGCACGGCCCCGCCGACGTCGGTGCGCACGGCCCGCTCATCGACGGCCACGACCTCGTGGATGTAGCCGCCCTGCTCGAAGCCGGCCCCCACCACCGCACCCCAGGGGGTCGGGCCCTTCGCCGACGCGGCCGCGGCCGACCGGCGGGGACCGGGGGCCTCGACGGGTGCCAGTGGGGCCTCGGTCACCAACTGACCGAGGAAGGGTGACGGGGCGTCGGCGGGGGCGACCACGACGACGTCGGTCGAGCAGCGGGTGAGGGCGACGTGGAAGACCCGGCGCTCCTCCTCGACGTCGTCGGCCAGACGGTGGGGGAACAGACCGGCCGACGCTTCGTGCAGCACCACGTGGGGCCACTCGAGGCCTTTCACCCGGTGCACGGTGGAGAGGCGGACCCGGGGTCCGTCGCCGCCGGGGCCCCGGCCCAGCACCTCGGCCAGCCAGGAGCCGAAGGTCGCGGCGTCGTCGTGGAGGTCGGCCAACTGGATGAGGGCGTCGAGGTCGTCGGTGTGGCTGGAGCGGTCGACCCGACCCCGGCTGCCGTCGAGGGAGCGCATGGCCCCGTCCAGGTCGAGGCGGTCGCGGACGTGGAGCAGCACGGCCCGGGCACTGCCGCCCCGGGCCACGGCCGCCACCGCCCGCAGGTCGTCGGCGAAGGCCAGGACCTTCTCGGTGTCGCGGTCGCTGCGGAGGCGGCCGGCCAGGCGGTCGATCCCGGCCAGGTCCCGCTGCTCGGCGATCCACTCGATGACCTTGGGCGACAGGCCCCGGGGCGGGCGGCGGGCGGCATCGCCCACGTCGGCGGGGTCGAGGCGGCGGGCGGTGGCCAGCCGCAGCCAGGCCAGGGCCGAGCGCACCCCGGTACGGGTCAGCCAGGTCGAGCCCGCGGCCCGGTCGCAGGGGACGCCGGCCAGGTCGAGGGCGACCTGCACGGGGGCGAGGGTGGCGTTGACCCGGGTGAGGACGGCCACCTCGTCGGGGGTGGCCGTCGTGGCCAGCCACGCCTGCACGGCCTCGACGGTGGCGGCGACGGTGCCCTCCACCGGGCGGATCGCCAGGTCGGCCGGCCCGTCGGCGCGCCCGGGGGCCGGGTCGATGACCTTGGCCACCCGGCGCCGGTTGTGGGTGAGGAGGGTGCGGGCGCCGACCACCACGGCCGGCGGGCAGCGGTAGTTGACCGTCAGCGGATGCGACGCCGCCCCGGGGAAGAAGCGCTCGAAGTCGATGAGCCAGGTGGGGTCGGCCCCGTTGTAGCCGTAGATGGTCTGGTCGTCGTCACCCACGCCGAAGACGTCGAAACCGGGCGCCGCCAGCAGCCGCAGCAGGAGCAGGTGGGCCGGGGTGAGGTCCTGGAACTCGTCGACGAGGAGGACCCGGGCCGCCCGCTGGGCGGTGGCCCGCACGGCGGGGTCGGTCAGGAGGAGGCGGACGGCGCCGTAGATCTGCT
>CAYTJS010000090.1:2872-12293 GCA_964438115.1 uncultured Iamiaceae bacterium | reverse complement strand
GACCATCCTCCAGCTCGACGAGCCCACCAACCACCTCGACGCCGAGTCGGTGCTGTGGCTCGAGCGCTTCCTGCAGGAGTACCAGGGCACGGTCGTGGCGATCACCCACGACCGCTACTTCCTCGACAACGTCGCCCAGTGGATCCTCGAGCTCGAGCGGGGCAAGGGCCTGCCCTTCGAGGGCAACTACAGCTCGTGGCTGGAGCAGAAGCAGGTCCGCCTCGAGCAGGAGCAGCGCTCCGACGACGGCCGGCGCCGCACCCTGGCCCGTGAGCTGGAGTGGGTGCGCATGAACCCCAAGGCCCGCCAGGCCAAGGGCAAGGCCCGCCTCAATGCCTACGAGAA
Source organism: uncultured Iamiaceae bacterium (assembly GCA_964438115.1). Classification (GTDB taxonomy): domain Bacteria; phylum Actinomycetota; class Acidimicrobiia; order Acidimicrobiales; family DATDAH01; genus DATDAH01. The sequence continues at coordinate 11,948 of CAYTJS010000090.1, read as the reverse complement.
GCTGCTGAAGGAGTCCCAGGAGGCCGAGCGGGGCCCCAAGGAACTGCAGATCCAGATCCCGTCGGGCCGGCGCCTCGGCGACCAGGTGATCGAGGTCGAGCACATCTCGAAGGGATTCGGCGACCGGCTCCTCATCGAGGACCTCAGCTTCTCGCTGCCCAAGGCCGGCATCGTCGGCATCATCGGCCCCAACGGCGCCGGCAAGACGACCCTGGCCCGCATGCTCACAGGCCAGGAGCAGCCCGACTCGGGCACCATCACCATCGGCTCCACCGTCGAGCTGGCCTACGTCGACCAGTCCCGCGACACCCTCGACCCGGACAAGACGGTCTACGAGGAGATCACCGACGACTACGACCAGCTGACCATCGGCGAGATGGAGGTCAACAGCCGGGCGTACGTGGCGTCGTTCAACTTCAACGGCTCCGACCAGCAGAAGAAGGTGGGCACGCTCTCCGGCGGCGAGCGCAACCGGGTGCACCTGGCCAAGGTGCTGGCCCGGGGCGGCAACGTGCTGCTGCTCGACGAGCCCACCAACGACCTCGACGTGGACACGCTGCGGGCCCTCGAGGCCGGCCTCGAGTCCTTTGCCGGCTGCGCCATCGTGATCTCCCACGACCGGTGGTTCCTCGACCGCATCGCCACCCACATGCTCGCCTTCGAGGGCGACAGCCAGGTGCGCTGGTTCGAGGGCAACTTCTCCGACTACGAGGCGTGGCGCCACCAGGAGCTGGGGGCCGAGGCCGACCAGCCCCACCGGATCAAGTACAAGCCCCTGGCCCGCTGAGCGGTCCGGCCTTCACCTTCGAGGCCGATCTCTGGGAGCACCAGGGGCCGGCGGCGTGGTACTTCATCACGCTGCCCCACGACGTCACCGACGAGATCGACGAGCTGACCGAGGGGTCGCGGCGGGGCTTCGGCTCGGTGCGGGTCCGGGTCACCGTCGGGGCGACCACGTGGGCCACCTCGATCTTCCCCGACACCAGGGCGGGCGCCTTCCTGCTGCCGGTGAAGAAGGACGTGCGGCGGCGGGAGGGCCTCGAGGACGGGGCCACCGTCGCCGTCACCCTGGAGCTGGTCGATCCCGTCGACCCCCGCTGACGCTCAGCCGAGCGGTTCGAGGGCGAGCAGGACGCCCATCCCGACGACCAGGGTGACCAGCACGTTGCGGGTCCGCCAGGCGACGAGGGTGGCCACGGCGGCGGCCACGACCCGGGGCTGGGTGAGGTCGAGGCTCCCCTCGGGCCGCAGCACGGCAGGCACCACCAGGGCGGCCAGCGCCGCCGGGGGGATCATGCGCAGGACCCGCTGCACCCCGATGGGCGGGTCGGCGATGCGGTGGGCCACCCCCAGGAAGCTGAACCGGATGGCGAAGGTCCCCAACCCGGCCAGCACGATCGTCGTCCACAGTTCGGCGGTCGTCGTCATGCGATCTGGTGGGAGTTGGTCCGCCCCCGGCGGACCAACTCACGCAATTTCGGAATGGGGGTGGGGGTCACGGGTCCTCCGGGGTGAGGCGGAAGTCGGTGAGGGCGCCGGCGGCGATGCCGAGGAGGGCGCCGAGGACGATGGCGGCGTCGGGCAGCCCGGCCTCGGCCACCACGACGGCCCCCACCCCGCCGACCACGGCGGCCACCACCGTCGGGCGGTCGGTCACCGCCGGCACCAGCAGCACGAGGAAGCACAGCGGGATGGCGAAGTCGAGCTCCAGTGACTCGGGGATGGCCGCCCCCAGCACGGCCCCCAGCGCCGTGGTCACCACCCAGTTGGCCCACATCGGCACGGCCACCCCGAGGTAGTACCGGAGGCGGTCCACCGGCGGGGTCCCCGTGCCGTAGCGGGTGACCGAGAGGGCGAAGGCCTGGTCGGTGAGCAGGTAGGCGACCAGGGCCCGGCGCCGGGTGGGCTCATGGCCCAGCCAGGGGGCCAGCGCGGCGGAGTACATGAGCATGCGGGCGTTGATGAGCCAGGCGGTGAGCACGGCGACGGCCACCGAGGCCCCGCCCGAGAGCAGGTCGATGGCCGCCAGCTGCGACGCCCCGGCGAAGACGATCACCGAGAAGCCCAGGGCGCCCGACACCCCGAAGCCGGCCTCGGCGGCGGCGATGCCGGCCACGAAGCCGAACGGGATGACCCCGATCATGATGGGCAGGACGTCGCGGAAGCCGTCGACCTCGGGGCGACGGGCCGGCAGTGGGGCGCTCGTCACGAGCGGGTCAGGACGAGCGAGGCCGCCAGTGGGCCTCCCCCGGCGGCGGCCACCGCCACCTCGGGCTCACCGGCGACCTGGCGGTCGCCCGCCTGCCCCCACAACTGGGTGCAGGCCTCGTGGAGGAACCCGTAGCCGTGCAGCCGCCCGGCCGAGAGCTGACCCCCGTGGGTGTTGAGCGGCAGGTCGCCGTCGCGGGCGATGCGCCCGCCGCCCTCGAGGAAGGCGCCGCCCTCACCGTGGCCGCAGAAGCCCAGGGCCTCCAGCCAGCAGAGGGTGATGAAGCTGAACCCGTCGTAGGCCTCGACCAGGTCCACGTCCGCCGGCGTCAGGTCGGTGCGGTCCCACATCATCGCCGCCGCGTCGCGGCAGGCCATGGTGGTGAGGTCGTCGAACTGGTCCCACGAATTGCGGCCGCGCAGCGCCGAGCCCACGGCCTCGACCCGCACCGGCGGCTTGCGCAGATCGGGGGCGGTGTCGGCGGCCGAGACGATCACGGCCGTGCTCCCGTCGGCGGGGACGTCGCAGTCGTAGAGGCACAGGGGCTCGGAGACCATCCGGACCGACAGGTAGTCGTCGAGGGTCATCGGGTCCGTGTAGATCGCCTTGGGGTTGAGGGCGGCGTTGCGGCGTCCGTTGAGGGCGATCTGCGCCAATTGCTCCCGCGTGGTGCCGAACTCGTGGAAGTGACGCATGGCCATCATCCCGATCCAGTTGGCCGCCGAGGGGGCACCGAAGGGCAGGGTCCACTGCATGAAGCCGTCGGCCCGGAAGCTGCCACCCCCGCCGCTGCCCGCGGTGACCGACGCCCGGCCCTGGTCGCCCTGGGCCGAGGCCTCCCACACGGTGCGGAAGCAGAGCACGTGGCGACAGAGGCCGAGGGCCACCGCAGCCACGGCGTTGACCACCGAGCCGAACTGCCCCGGTGACTCGAGGCCGCCGGCGTACCAGTTCAGCTCCAGGCGCAGGGCCTCCTGGATCTCGGTGACCCCCACCCCCGAGAAGCCCGGCGGGGTGTTCATGGCGCCCGGGTAGGTGGCGACACCGTCGAGGTCGGCCACCGTGAGGCCGGCGTCGGCGAGGGCGTCGAAGGTGGCCTCGATGGTCAGGTCCAGGGGATCGCGGTAGATCCGGCGGCCGACCTGGCTCTGGCCGACCCCGCTGATGACGGCGGCGTGCTCGGGGTTGGGCGACACGTCATCGGTGTACCACGGCGGCCGCCGCCCTCATGACCGGTTCCCGACGGCCGACGGGTACACCATGGCAGCGACCGCGACCGCCACCCGCCCCGCCCGTCGGGCCCCGCGGGCCAAGGCGCCCGCCTGGAAGAGCCGGGCCGTGTTCCGCCTCATCGAGGCCGGGAGCGCCGTGACCTGCGTCGGCTGCGGGGACCACATCAAGTTCCGGGCCAGGCTTCGGGCCCGCCAGGCCATCTGCAACGTCTACGTCAAGGGCGTCTGGCAGCGCGTCGAGCACTTCCACGAGGACTGCTACGTCGAGGCCGGCGAGCCCTACGGCCCCGCCAACGACTGAGGGCGGGCTGTATCCCTCGTCGCCGCCTTCGCGGCTCCTGCTGGCTACGCCAGCTTCCGACGAACCGGGGTACCCGCTGCTCCGCGACGCTCCGTATCCCTCGTCGCCGCCTTCGCGGCTCCTGCTGGCTACGCCAGCTTCCGACGAACCGGGGTACCCGCTGCTCCGCGACGCTCCGCAGCGTGACCGGGGCCGAGGGTCGGTCCGCTACTGCAATCGCCGCGCGGCGGCCTGGATGGTGGGGTCCACGACATCGAAGTCGGCGCCGACGGGGCCGGAGATGCTGAGGCTGGACACGACCGGGCCGTCCACCAGGACCACCACGACGGTGTCGGTGGCGCCCCGCGTGTTGCGGGAGCGCACGACGGCGCCGGCGGCGGGCAGGCCGACGTCGGGCACCGGGTAGGCCCCGGTCACGGTGCGTTCCACCGGCCCGCCGCCCGAGGGCAGGGGCGGGTCGGTCCACGACGTGGTGCAGCCCCGCACCACCGTCGAGAAGCGCTCCACCAACGCCTCGGTGTCGCCCCCGCTCGTCACCGTGTGGGTGACCTCCACCTCGCCGTCGGAGAACCGGCTCTGGCGGCCGTCGCCCAGGCCCAGCTCGGCCCGCAGGTCCTCGCCGCACAGCCGGATGCGGGGGGCGGTGGCGGCGACGAAGGGGCGCCCGACCGACTCGGCCTCGTAGCCCTGGGCGACCAGGTCGGCCTCGCTGACGAGCAGCGGCCCCAGGGCCACGTCGCCGGGGGCCACGGTGGTGGTCACGGCCGTCGTCGTGGTCGTCGTCCCGTCGCCGTCACCCTCGCCGCCGTCGTCGCCCCCGCACGCAACGGCCAGCAGGGCGAGGGCCAGCACGGCGGCCCTCGCCCTGCTGGCCCTCGCCCTGCTGGCCGGTGCGTGCGGGGGCCAGCACGGCGGCCCCGGTGGCCCGCGCCCGGATCACCGGCCGGGGAGGACGCCGCGCCCGACCAGCAGGTCGAGCACCCGGGCCGCCTGGGCCACCGGGTCACCGTCGGCCGGCGTGAGCCGCAGTTCGGGCGCCGCGGGCGCCTCGTAGGGGTCGTCGATCCCGGTGAAGCCGGTGATCTCGCCCGCCCGGGCCTTCTTGTAGAGGCCCTTGGGGTCGCGGCGCTCGCACTCCTCGAGGGGCGTGTCGACGAACACCTCGACGAAGGGCAGGTCGGCGGCGGCGTGGGCCGCCCGGGCCCGCTCCCGGTCCTGCCGGTAGGGGCTGATCAGCGGCACCAGGGCCACCACCCCGGCGTCGGCGAAGAGGCGGGCCACCTCACCCACCCGGCGCACGTTCTCGTGGCGGTCGTCAGCGGAGAAGCCCAGGTCGCCGTTCAGGCCGTGGCGGAGGTTGTCGCCGTCGAGCAGGTAGGTGGGACGGCCGAGGTCGAGCAGGGCGTCCTCGACGGCGACGGCGACGGTCGACTTCCCCGACCCCGACAGGCCGGTGAACCACACGGTGGCGCCGTGGACGCCCGCCGCCGCCCACCGCTCGGGCCGCGGCCGCTCGCTCTCGTGCCACCGGATGTTGTCGCTCGTGCCCATGCGGGTCCGGAGGCTACCGGTCGTCGTCCGCCGGCCGGGGGCGCAGGCCCACGGGGACCAGCCGCTAGCGTCGGCGCCCGTGCCCGCCACCCCCCGAGACCACGCCGAGGCCGCCCGCATCGCCGGGGAGGCCGGCGAACTGCTCGTCGCCCTCCGGGCCCGCCTGAGCGACGAGGGGGTCGAGCCCCGGGTCCTGAAGGACGAGGGAGACCGACGGGCCAACCAGCTGATCCTGGCCCAGTTGGCCGAGCACTTCCCCGCCGACGCCGTGCTCTCCGAGGAGGCCAAGGACGACAAGGCCCGCCTCACCGCCGATCGGGTCTGGATCGTGGACCCCCTCGACGGCACCCGCGAGTTCAGCGAGCCGCCCCGGGTCGACTGGGCCGTCCACGTGGCGCTGGTCGACGGCGCCGGCACCCCCCTCGCCGGGGCGGTGGCCCTGCCCGGTCGGGCCCTGGTGCTGGGCACCGACCCGGCCGTCACCCCCGCCGAGCGTCGCCCCGGACCGCCCCGGGTCGTGGTCAGCCGCACCCGGCCGCCCGCCGAGGCGCTGGCCGTGAAGGACGCCCTCGACGGCGAGCTGGTCGAGATGGGCTCGGCCGGGGCCAAGGCCATGGCCGTGGTGCTGGGCGAGGTCGACGTCTACGTGCACTCCGGCGGCCAGTACGAGTGGGACTCCTGCGCCCCGGTCGCCGTGGCCGCCGCCGCCGGCCTCCACACCAGCCGGATCGACGGCACGCCCCTGCGCTACAACCAGGACGACGTCTACCTCCCCGACCTCCTGATCTGCCGCCCCGAGTACGCCCCGCCGGTCCTCGACCTGCTCAACGGGTAGGCCGCGGGTCGCCCCCGGCGGCGCCAACCGCGCCGGACCGGTGCGATCCGGCGCCGGGCACGCCACCCTTGTGCCGTGCAACAGCCGGCCGACCTCGCCTGGGGGGTGTTCAGCGACCACGCCCCGTGGGTCCTCGAGGACGGCCCGCAGGCCTGGCAGGCCCACCTCCACCTGGTCCGGGAGGCCACCCGGCGCTCGGCGCCGGAGCTGGCCACCCCCCGGAAGGTGCCGCCGCTGCACCGCCTGGCCACCGTCACCGCCCGCCTGGGCACGGCGGTCACCGCCTGGGCCGCCACCGACCGCCGCCACCCCGACCGCAGCCGCGCCGGCCTGTCGCGGCGCCTCCGGGTCGCCGCCGAGGCCCTGGGTCCGACCTACATCAAGCTGGGCCAGATCATCTCCTCGGGCGAGGGCATCTTCCCCGACGAGCTGGTCGACGAGTTCAAGAAGTGCCGCGACCGGGTCCGGGCCGAGCCCTTCGACCACGTGCGCCGGGTCGTCGAGGCCGACCTGGGTGGCCGCCTCGAGGACCTCTTCGCCTCCTTCGACCGTGAGCCGCTGGCGGCGGCATCCATCGCCCAGGTCCACGCCGCCCGCCTCCGCACCGGCGAGCCGGTGGTGGTCAAGGTCCAGCGCCCCGACGTCGCCCGCCTCGTCCGCGACGACCTGCGGGTCATGGCCTGGCTGGCGCCGATGTTCGTGGGCCGCATCCCGGTGGCCGCCCTGGCCAACCCACCGGCCCTGGTCGAGCTCTTCGCCGAGACCATCGTCGAGGAGCTGGACTTCCGCCTCGAGGCCGAGAACATGCTCGACGTGGCCCGCTCCATGCGGTCGCTGGGCCAGGACGCCTACGTCATCCCCCGCCCCCACCCGACCCTGGTGACCGAGCGGGTGCTCGTCATGGAGCGCCTGTCGGGCTTCGCCCTCGACGAGGTCGACGCCATGAAGGCCGCCGGGGTCGACCTGCTGGCCCTCATCCGCACCGGGATCATCGGCTTCCTCGAGGGGGCCATGTTCCACGGGGTCTTCCACGGCGACCTGCACGGCGGCAACCTGTTCATCCAGCCCGACGGCCGCACCGCCCTCCTCGACTTCGGCATCACCGGTCGCCTCGACGAGCCCCGGCGGCTGGCCTTCCTCAAGCTCCTGGCCGGCGGCAGCACCAACGACGTCCGCCAGCAACTCCCCGCCCTGGCCGAGCTGGGGGCGCTCCCCCTCGACACCGACTTCGAGGCCCTCGTCGCCGAGCTGGGCCTCGACCAGCCCGCCGTGGACCCCACCCTCATGGACCCCGACGAGATGGTGAACGAGCTGCAGCGGGTGCTGAAGGCCCTGCTCGGCTACGGGGCGGCGATGCCCAAGGAGCTGATGCTGTTCGTCAAGAACATGGCGTTCAGCACCTCGATGGGCCAGACCCTGGCCCCCGACCTCGACATCCTCGACCTGATCCAGCAGGTGGTCCTGCACTTCGCCGTGACCCACGGCGAGCGCATCGCCAACGACCTGCAGCAGGAGTACGACCCCGACGCCTATCTGTCGGAGGTCACCATGGACGGCTACAAGGCCGCCCTGGGCGTGCCCGACGCCGAGCGCATCACCCTGGAGGAGCTCCAGGAGCGGCGCCGCGTCATCCGCGAACGCCTGGCCCGCCGGGGTCGCAGAGGCGGCGGTGGCCCCTATTCTCCACCAACTGGCCCGGAAAAGAACCCCGTGGGAAGATGACGGCACCCATGAGCCCTGACGACCTGATCGACGCGCCCCGGCGCACGCACCTGAAGCAGCTCGAGGACGAGAGCATCCACATCATCCGTGAGGTGGTGGCCCAGTTCGAGCGGCCGGTGATGCTCTACAGCATCGGCAAGGACTCGGGCGTGATGCTGCGGCTGGCCCAGAAGGCCTTCCACCCCGGCAAGCTGCCCTTCCCCCTCCTCCACGTCGACACCACGTGGAAGTTCAAGGACATGATCGCCCACCGCGACCGGATGGCCGAGGAACTGGGCGTCGAGATCATCGTCCACATCAACCAGGAGGGCGTGGCCGAGGGCATCAACCCCTTCGACCACGGCTCCAAGGTCCACACCGACATCATGAAGACCCAGGCGCTGAAGCAGGCCCTCGACGCCGGGGGCTACGACGCCGCCTTCGGCGGGGCCCGCCGCGACGAGGAGAAGTCGCGGGCCAAGGAGCGGGTGTTCTCCTTCCGCGACAAGCACCACCGCTGGGACCCCAAGAACCAGCGCCCCGAGCTGTGGAACTTCTACAACGGCCGGGTCCACCCCGGCGAGAGCATCCGGGTCTTCCCGCTCTCCAACTGGACCGAGCTCGACGTGTGGCAGTACGTCTGGCTGGAGGACATCCCGCTGGTGCCGCTGTACCTGTCGGCCCCCCGCCCCGTCGTGGAGCGCGACGGGATGCTGATCATGGTCGACGACGACCGGTTCCGCCTCGAGCCGGGCGAGGAGCCCGAGGAGCGCTGGGTCCGGTTCCGCACCCTCGGTTGCTACCCCCTGTCGGGGGCGGTCGAGTCCCGGGCCACGACGCTGCCGGAGATCATCCAGGAGATGCTGCTCGCCACCCGCTCCGAGCGGGAGGGTCGGGCCATCGACCACGACCAGTCCGGGTCGATGGAGGAGAAGAAGAAGGAGGGCTACTTCTGATGGCCCACCAGAGCGACCTGATCGCCACCGACATCGAGGCCTACCTGCGCGAGCACGAGCAGAAGGACCTCCTGCGCTTCCTCACGTGCGGCTCCGTCGACGACGGCAAGTCCACCCTCATCGGGCGCCTGCTGCACGACTCCCACCTGCTCTACGAGGACCAGTTGGCCGCCGTGCAGGCGGAGAGCTCGACCATCGGCTCCGCCGGCGGAGAGCTCGACCTGGCCCTGCTCATGGACGGCCTGAAGGCCGAGCGGGAGCAGGGCATCACCATCGACGTGGCCTACCGCT
>CAYTJS010000090.1:0-2862 GCA_964438115.1 uncultured Iamiaceae bacterium | reverse complement strand
CTCGGTTGCTTCCCCCGGTCGGGGGCGGTCGAGTCCCGGGCCACGAGCAGTACACCCGCAACATGGTCACCGGGGCCTCCACCTGCGACCTGGCCATCATCCTCGTCGACGCCCGCCACGGCGTGATGACCCAGACCAAGCGCCACAGCTACCTGACCTCGCTGCTCGGCATCGACAACCTGGTCGTGGCCGTCAACAAGATGGACCTGGTCGACTACTCGAAGGACCGCTTCGACGAGATCCGGGACCACTACCTCGAGTTCGCCGAGCGCCTCGACCTGAAGCGCGACCCGTGGTTCATCCCCATGTCGGCACTGAAGGGCGACTGGGTCGTCAACCCCAGCGACAACCTGAGCTGGTTCGAGGGCCCCACCCTGATGGAGCACCTCGAGACCGTGCAGGTCGAGCCCGACGACGTCGGCGACCTGCGCTTCCCGGTGCAGCTCGTCAACCGCCCCGACCTCACCTTCCGCGGGTTCTCGGGGACCATCGCCTCGGGCTCGGTCCGCCCCGACGACGAGATCGTCGTGCTGCCCTCCGGGGTGGTCACCCACGTCGACCGCCTCGTCACCTGGGACGGCGACCTGGCCCAGGCCGAGAAGGGCACGGCGGTCACCATCACCCTGGCCGACGAGGTCGACGTGTCCCGCGGCGACCTGCTCGTCCACCCCGGCCAGCTGCCCCAGCGCAGCCACGAGATCGAGGCGACCCTCGTCTGGATGAGCGAGTCCGAGATGGTCCCGGGCAAGGAGTACCTCGTCCAGCAGGCCAACCGGGTCGTCCCCGGCCGCATCACTGCCGTGGCCCACCGGGTCGACGTCAACACCCTCGACACCGAGGACGCCGACGTCCTGGCCCTGAACGAGATCGGCCGGGTCACCCTCACCTGCGACCAGCAGCTGCTGTTCGACCCCTACGCCGTCAACCGCACGACCGGGGCGTTCATCCTCGTCGACCGGCTGACCAACGCCACCGTCGGCTCGGGGATGATCCTCGACCGGCGCTCGGCCTGGGACGCCACCCCTGACGAGCACCTGCAGCGCCACCTCTCCTCGATCACCCCCGACGAGCGCGAGGAGCGATACCGCCAGCGCCCCGTGACGGTCCTGCTGACCGGCATCACCGGAAGCGGCAAGTCGACCACCGCCGTGGCCCTCGAGCGGCGCCTGTTCGACGCCGGCCGCACCACCCTGCGCATGGACGGCGAGGACCTGCGCCTCGGCATGTCCAAGGACCTGGGCTTCAGCGCCCAGGAGCGGTCCGAGAACCTACGGCGCATGGCCGAGGTGGCCCGGCTGGCCAACGAGGCCGGCATCATCGTCATCGCCGCCTTCACCGCCCCCAAGGGCGACGTGCGGGACCGGGTCCGCGAGCTGGTGGGCCCGGAACGTTTCCTCGTCGTGCACTGCGACGCCCCCGTCGAAGTGGCCCGCGAGCGCGACGACGAGGGCCTCTACGCCGCCGCCGAGGCGGGTGAGATCCCGCAGTTCCCGGGTGTCTCGGCCACCTACGACGTGCCCGAGCACCCCGACCTGACCCTCGACACCGCCACCACCGAGGTGGCCGACAACGTCGACCGCATCATGGAGCTGCTCGCCGAGCGCGGCTTCCTCGCCTGAGCCCGCCGTCATGCGGCTGGTGATCGCCCGGTGCCAGGTGGACTACGAGGGCCGCCTGACCGCGCACCTGCCCATGGCGCCGCGGCTCATCATGGTCAAGGCCGACGGCTGTGTCGCCATCCACGCCGACGGGGGCGCCTACAAGCCCCTGAACTGGATGAACGCCCCCAACACCCTGGTCGAGGGCGACGGCGAGTGGACGGTGACCAACCCCAAGGGCGAGAAGCTGGTCATCACCATCGAGGAGGTCCTGGCCGACTCGGCCCACGAGCTGGGGGTCGACCCGGGCCTGACCAAGGACGGCGTCGAAGCCCACCTCCAGGAGCTGCTGGCGCTGGACTGCACGAAGATCGGCGAGGGCTTCGTCCTGGTGCGCCGGGAGTGGCCGACCGACATCGGCCCCGTCGACCTGCTCTGCCGCGACGCCGACGGTCGGGCCGTGGCCGTCGAGGTCAAGCGCCGGGGTGAGATCGACGGCGTCGAGCAGCTCACCCGCTACCTCGAGCGCCTCGACCGGGACCCCAGCCTGCGCCCGGTGCGCGGCGTCTTCGTCGCCCAGGTCATCAAGCCCCAGGCCAAGGTGCTGGCCGAGTCCCGGGGCATCGCCTGCGTCGAGGTCGACTACGACGAACTGCGGGGCATCGAGCGCAACGAGCTCAAGCTCTTCTGACCACCGTCGGCGCCCGGCGCATGGTCAGGGCGGCAGGAGTAGGGTCGCGACGCACACCAGACCGGCCCATGACGGGGGGGACCAATGACCGACGTCCGGGACCTGCTGGCCGCCACCGCGGCCGAGTTCGAGCAGCGCCTGGCGTCCCTGCCCGAAGGGTCGGGCCCCTGGCCCACCCCGAACGACGACTGGGACGTGACCGCCCTCAGCGCCCACGTGGTCGACGAGCAGCACTGGGTGCCCGGTCTGCTCGCCGGCCGGGCCCTCGACGAGGTGGCCCCCGACATCCCGGCCGACCCCTTGGGTGCCGACCCGGTGGCCGCCTGCCGGGCCGCCACCCGGGCGATGGTCGACGCCGCCGCCGGCGTGGCCCTCGACGCCACCGTGCACCTGTCGTTCGGCCCCACCCCCGCCGAGGAGTACCTCCACCAGGTGGCGGCCGACCACCTGGTCCACGCCTGGGACCTGGCCCGGGCCACCGGGGGCGGCGAGCGCCAGGACCCCGCCCAGGTCGACCAGGTGGCGGCCGGGTTCGCGGCCCGAGAGGACCACTACCCGGCCGGGGGCGTGATC
>CAYTJS010000089.1:0-12324 GCA_964438115.1 uncultured Iamiaceae bacterium | reverse complement strand
CCGCCGGCGTCGCGGCTGCGGCCGGGGTCGGGACGGCGACGGGGCGGGGCGGGCGGGTGAGGTCGCCGTAGATGAGCTCGTCGATCTGGCCTGGGGTGACCGGCTCGGAGAAGTAGCGCCCCAGGGCGTGGTCCACGCCCAGCTGGCCGAGACGGGCGGCCTGGTCGGCGTCCCGGACGGCCTTGGCCACCGTCGTGATGCCCAGCTCCCGGGCCAGGGCCGTCACGTGCCGGATCACGGCGGCGTCCTCCTTGGATGCGACCACCGAGGTCACGAAGGAGTGGTCGATCTTGATCTGGTCGAGCTGGAACCGGCGGAGGGCGGCCAGCGACGAGTGGGCCGAGCCCAGGTCGTCGAGCGACACGGTCATGCCCAGGTCCTTGCAGCGCCGCAGCACGGCCCAGAGGTCCTCCCGCTGGTCCGACAGGGACCGCTCGTTGACCTCGAGCATGACCAGGCGGGGGTCGGTCTCGGCCTCGGTGACGGCGGCGGCGACGGTGTCGAAGAAGTCGGCCTGCAGGAGCTGACGGCGGGACAGGTTGGCCGTGACCTTGACGGGCCGGTGGCTCGGGAAGGTGCGGGCCCAGTACGTGGCCTGGCGGCACACCTCCTGGACCACCCAGGTGCCGACGGGCACGATGATGCCCGTCTGCTCCATGGCGGTGAGGAACTCGTCGGCGGCGACGAGGCCCCGGCCCTCGTCGATCCAGCGCAGGAGGGCCTCGACCTCGACGACCTCGCCGGTCGTGAGCGAGAAGATGGGCAGGTACGCCACCTGGAAGTCGCCCCGCTCGAGGGCCCGGCGCAGCCGGTGCTCGGCGGTGGCCGGGGTGAGGTACTCCACCAGGGACTGCTCGAAGCGGACCAGCGAGCCGTCGCCCTTGCTGGTGGCCCGGAAGGTGGCGACCTCGGCGTCGCGCAGGAGGTCGTCGGTGTTGGCGGGGCGACCGCCGGCCACCGCCAGGCCGATGCAGGCGGGCACCCGCAGGAGCTCACCGTCGATCTGGTAGGGCGTGGCCAGCAGCTCGAGGATGGTTCGGGCCAGCTCGTCGGCGGCGTGCGTGCCGGCCAGGTCGGGGCGGACCACGGCGATGTCGGTGCCGCCGATGCGGAACACCTGGTCCTTCTCGATCAGCTTGGTGCGGACCCGGGCGACCATGGCCCGCAGCAGGTCGTCGCCCACCTCCCGGCCGTGGCTCTCGTTGATCCGGTCGATGCCGGTGGCGTGCACGACGAGGAGGGCGGTGTGCGACTGGCGCTCGTTGGCGAGCGGGAGGTGGGCGTCCAGCCAGGCCCGCAGCAACGTGCCGTTGGGCAGGCCGGTCATCGGGTCACGGGTCTCGAGCTCGTCGACCCGGGACTGCAGTTGCAGGAGGCGCCGGGCGTTGCCGGCCACGAAGGCCACGGCGGCCAGGCCGAAGCCCAGGGCGGCGCCGGCGACGATGCTGGTCAGCCCGTCGCCGAGCTGGTCGAGGGGGAGCACGATCCCGAGGAGGGCACCGACGGCGGCCCCGGCCCCCAGCCGCAGGAGGGCGGGGCCGAGGTCGAGGTCGACGTCACCGTCCGGGGACGGTCGAGCAGGATCGGGTCGGGGCATCGCGGGGCGCCTGGAGGTCCGAGGAAAGGGGCAGGTTCCCATCGGTCCGACGCCCGCCGATGTGAGCGGCCGGAGAACCCGCCGCCCGGTTCGTCAGTGGTGGGGCGAGTCCTCGGCCTCGAGGAGGCGGACGGCGGTGGTGCGCAGGATCTTCATGGCCACGTGGGGGGCCGAGTCGAGCAGGTTGTCGAACTCGCTCTTGTGGAAGGCCCGCAGGACGACGGGGCTGGTGGTCACCACGGTGGCGGTGCGGTGCCCGTGGACGAGCAGGGCCATCTCGCCGAAGAAGTCCCCAGGGCCGAAGGTGGCGATCTCCTCGTCGTCCCGGCGGGCCGACGCCGTGCCGCTCATGACGAGGAACGCCTCGGCGGCGGGGTCGCCCTCGCGGACCACCTCGCGGCCCTCCTCGACCGAGACGTCGGTGCCCAGGCTCGCCACCGCCTTCAGCTCGTCGCGGTCCAGCCCGCTGAACAACGGCACGTCGGCCAGTCGATCGAGGTAGTCGTCGCGATGGGCCATGGTCCCTCCTGGTGCCGCCCGACCGGGCGAGCGTAGCCCTCCCCGCGGAGCGGCCGGGCCGGGTCCTCGTCCTGGGGACCGGTGTTGTACGCTCCCGTCCGATCTCGTAATGGCATCGCAACATTCGGCCGCACGCCGGGCCCCGACCCGATCCCGCCGCCGTCGACTGGCCCTGCTGGTCGGCGTCGGTGTCGTCGCGCTGGCCGTCGGGACCGTGGCCGCCGCCGAGCCCATGGTGCACCCCGGCCCGCCGACCCTCGACGGGGCGCAGGCCGAGCTGACCGAGGCCCAGGCCGCCCGGGCCGACGCCGTCGCCCGCCGGGCCGACCTGCAGGCCCAGCTGGCGGCCACCCGCCAGGAGACCGACGAGCTGGGCCTCGAGCAGGTGGCCCTGGCCCGCGAGCTGGAGATCGCCCGGGCCCGGGTCCGCATCGTGACGGTCCGGGCCTACACGGGCAGCGGTCAGGCCCCGATGGAGCTGCTGACCGACGCCGGCGACCTCGGCGACCAGCTGTTCCGCAACGAACTGCTGACCGGCAACGCCATCGACACCCACCAGGCCATCGCCGACTACGAGGACCTGCGGGCCGACGCCGACGTGCGGGTGGTGGAGCTGGCCGAGCAGGCCGACGAGCTGACCGCCGCCATCCAGCAGGCCGGTCGCGACATCCTGCAGGCCGACGAGGCCGTGCGGCGGGCCGAGGTGGCCCTGAGCGCGGCCCGGGCCTGGACCAGCTACAACGCCTCGGGCAACCCCGACCCGGGCGAGGCGGCGTGGGAGCGGTTGCGCTTCTGCGAGTCGGGCGGGGTCTACACGACCAACACTGGCAACGGGTTCTACGGGGCCTACCAGTTCGACCTCCAGACCTGGGAAACCATGGGCGGCACCGGTCGTCCCTCCGATGCCCCGTACTGGGAGCAGGACCTGCGGGCCAAGGCCCTCTACCAGGCCCGCGGCGCCCAGCCCTGGCCCCTCTGCGGCCGCTTCCTGGGCTGACCCGCGTCGGGGAGGGAAGCCCCTGTTCGCGGGGCCGCGACGGTTGTAACATGAACGTAATGCTCGTTCGCTCCACGGCCGCGGGACCGACCCGCACCCGACCCGCCCTGGTCACGGCCCTCGCCCTCGGCCTCGCCGCCGTGGGGGTCGTCGGCCACGCCGTGGTCACCGGGGCCACCTTCGACCAGGCCCTGGTCGGGCTGGGCCTGGCCGCCGCCGCCGGTCTGGTCGGGCTCTTCGCCGCCGTCGACGGCCCCGGCGTGTCGATCGTCCGCGACGTCGAGTAGCCGCTCAGGGAACGGGCACGAGGACGGCCCGCACCTCCAGCACCCGGTGGGTGGCGGTGGCCACCAGCGGGATCCGGTCGAGTTCGACCCAGTCGGCGCCGGCGATGCGGTAACGCGGCACCCAGTCCATGTCCGTCCGCACCGGCCAGCGTCCGTGCCGGGTGTAGACGTGGCGCACGGGTGAGCGGGCCGGCCACGCCGCCCCCAGCCCCCCGGTGACGACCGTGCCGTCGCCGAAGCGCCAGCGCACCGGGGTGGCCTCGATCCGCACCTCGACCGAGAAGCCCAGGGCGTCGATCGTGTCGACGACGGGGGCGCCGTCGTAGCCGTCGAGCCAGAACCACGACTCGATCCCGACGATGCCGGCCGGCTCGGGGTTGGCCCCGACGGTCAGGTCGGGGAGGGGGACCCGGGCGACGTAGGCCGCCACCCGGGCCCGGGCCACCGCCTCGAGGTCCACGGTGTTGTGGGGTCCGACCCAGAGCACCCGCACCCCCTGCCCGTCGCAGGTGAGCAGGCCGAGGTAGGCGTCGGGTCGCCACGGGCCGATGTCGGGCGGGGGCAGCACCCCGACCGGGGCGGGCACGACCGCCCAGTCACAGCCGCTCGGGTCGGCGCCGCCGTCGGACCCGGTGGCCCGGACCAGGTCGGCGCCCTGCCAGCGCACGATGGTGATGGTCACGCCGTCGGGGTCGACCCCGCCACCGATCTGGCCGGTGGCGGCCCCGGCCGGGGCGACCAGCGCCGCCAGCAGCACGGCAGCGAACGCCGGCCTCAGCCGAGGGTGACGGCGGGGTCCTCGACCCATGTCCCGTGGCGGCGGCGGAGGGTCACGGCTCGGTCGGGTCCGGGCCTGGTCTCGGTGACCAGGGCGGTGGCCTCGTCGATCAGGCGCACCTCGAGGGGCCCGACGTCACGGCCCTGGTGGGCCGCCCGGTAGCGACCGGCGACCCGCCCCGGGGTCCATTCGGGGACCGGAGGCCCGATGCCGACCGGCCAGGTGGGCCCCGGCGCCGCCGGCGGGGTGGCCCCGGCGTCCGTGGTGCAGCCGACGGTCAGCAGGAGGAAGAAGAGGAGGAGGGCCCCCGACCACGGGGCCGGCGTCCGGGTCATGGGCTGAACCTACTTTCAGCCCTTTTTCATGTCAATCAGTCATTCTGGTTCCGGACTGCCCTCGTCGCCGCGGGCGGCGGGGTCGCCCACCTCGACCTCGCTGCCCCGGGTGCCCCGCAGGTACTGGAGGGGCTTGGTCAGGTTGACCCGAGCCTTCTGGCGCTGGGTCAGGCGGGAGTCCACCACCTCGTGACGGCGGACGTAGGTGGAGATGAAGGCGGCCAGGGTCGCCGCCGCCGGCAGGGCCAGCAGGGCGCCGATGGGCCCGAGGATGGACGCCCCGGCGATGACCCCGCCGAAGGCCACGCCGGGGTGGATGTCGAGGGACTCGGCCTGGATGGGCGGGGCCAGCAGGTAGTTCTCCACCTGCTGGTAGAGCACGATGACCACGAGCACCCACAGGGCGTCGACGGGCTGGTCGATGAGGGCGATGGTCACCGGCAGGAAGCCGGCGATGTAGGTGCCGATGGTGGGCACGAACTGACTGATGAGGCCGACCCACAGGGCCAGCGGGAGTGGGAAGGGGATGCCGATGACGGCGAAGGCGATCCAGTGGAAGATCGTCGAGAAGAAGGCCAGCACCGCCCGGCTGTAGATGTAGCCACCGGTCTTCTCGATGGCGATCTCCCACACGCGCAGCACCTCGACCTGGCGGTCGGGGCGTAGCACCGAGAGCAGCGCCCGCCGCAGGCGGGGGCCGTCGGCCACCAGGTAGAAGGTGAACAGGGCGATGGTCAGGAGCTGGAACAGCACCGCCACGACGGTGGCGCCCGCGCTCACGATGTTGCCGCCGAGCTGGGCGGCGACGTCCTGGATGTCGCCGCCCTGCTGGAACTGGTCGACGAGGTCGTCGGCCTTGACCTCGGCGTCGAAGGTGTCGTTGATCCAGGCCTCGGTGTCCTCGATGTAGCGCGGGGCCTCGTCGACGAAGTCCTCGATCTGGGTGACGAGCACCGAGCCCATGGCCCAGATGAACAACACCGTGGCCACGAGCAGCAGGGCCATCACCCCGAGGGTGGCCGTGCCCCGGCGCCAGCCCCGCTCGGCAAGCCAGTTCACCGCCGGCTCGAGGGCGAAGGACAGGAACAGGGCCACCAGGAGCATGATCAGCAGCCCCCGCACCCGCACGGTGAGCCACCATCCCACGTAGAGGGCGATGCCGGTGCCGAAGAACCAGAGGATGGCCCGGGGGATCCACGGGGGCATCGTCTGGGCCGCCGTCGGGCCCCCGGGGGCGGTGGCGGTGACCTCGCTCGACTCGTCCGGGCGCCCCTCGGCCATGCCCGACGGTACCCCTCGCACCCCCGGCCCCCGGGGGACCCCTCCGGGGGCTGCCCACCGGTCGGCGGGCCCCGGCTGGCAGACTCACGACCCCATGGGCTCGTCACTCCGCGACATCCCCGGCGCGGGCGGCGGGCGTCGGCGTCGGGGCCTCGGCTCGGTCACGCCGGGCCCCGCGGCCCGGCCGTGGCAGCCGCCCGTCCGCCCCCCGAGCCGGGGCCGGGGCCGCCGTGACGGCCTGCGCTTCCAAGGGCCGCGGCTGCAGGTCGACCGCTTCAACCTGGTCCTGGGTCTGGCCTTCGTGGCCCTCTTCGTCGTCGGTCTGGTCTGGCTGATCGGCATCAACCGGGTGTCGGTCTCGTCCCGGGGGATGGAGGACGGCGGCGGGGTCACCAGCCAGGGCCTGGCCGAGCTGCGCATCGGCATCGTGGTCGAACCCTCGTCCCGCCTCGGATCCGCCTCGGTCCGGTTCCAGGACGAGGACGTCACCGGCGAGCTGGTCGAGGAGGACGGGGCCCTGGTGTGGGCGCCTCCGGTCGAGGGGCTGGAGGAGGGCGACTACGAGCTCGACGTCGACGTCCCCCGGGCGGTGATGGGGACCGAGTCGTGGACGCTGCACTTCGCGGTCGACGACACCCCGCCGGTGGTCGAGGCCGACCCGCCCGCCGCGGTGGGCCTGGGCGAGCCCCTCACGATCACCGGCACCGTGGACGAGCGGGTCGACCTGACCGCGGACGAGCGTCCGGTCGAGGTCGACGAGGACGGGGCCTTCGAGGTCACGTTCGACACCGCCCCGGCCGGGGCCGTGGACCTCCTGGCCACCGACCCGGCCGGCAACCAGACGGCGCTGCCGGTGCCGGTGGCCGTCGAGCCCCCACGCAGCCATGCCGTCCACCTGGGCTCGGCCTGGGGCGACGACGGGGTCCGCGACGCCGCCCTGGCCCTCCTCGACGAGGGGACGATCGACACCGTCGTGCTCGACGTGAAGGACGAGTGCGGGGTGGTCACCCACGGCTCCGACGTCGAGCTGGCCCGCCAGGTCGGCGCCGTCGACGAGCGCTACGACCTGGGTGGGGCCATCGACGAGGTCCACGAGGCCGGGGGCCAGGTGGTGGTGCGCCTGGTCGCCTTCCGCGACCCGCTGCTCAGCCGGTGGGCCTGGGCCAATGGGCACCCCGACTGGGTGCTGCGCGACACCGCGGATGACCCGTGGCCGGAGTACGGCGACGGCGAGGGCTGCCCCGAGGCCACCAACGCCCCGCCCATCGGCGGGGGGTTCGCCAACGTGGCCAGTCGGGCGGTGTGGGACTACAACCTGGCCCTGGCCACCGAGGCCGCCGCCCTCGGCGCCGATCAGGTCCTGCTCGACGACGTGCGCCGGCCCGGCGGCGACCTCACGTTCATGCAGGCCGAAGGCCTGCTCGGCACCTACGTCGAGACCCTGACCGCCTTCCTGGCCGAGGCCCGCGAGGCCGTCCGGGCCGAGGGCGCCTACCTGGGGGCGACCCTGGCGGGCCTGTCGGTGACCGACGCCTCGACCTACGACCAGGACACGGCGGCCATGGCCCCGGTGGTCGACTTCCTCGCCCCCGAGGTCTACCCCGAGTCGTACTCGTCGGGGTTCTTCAACGTGGCCGACCCCGTGGCGGCCCCGGGGGCCACGGTGGAGGGCGCCGTCTCCACGGTGGCCGAGCGCCGGGGGGAGGCGACCACACCGATCGTGCCCTGGCTGCAGGACTACTCGTCGGGGGCGGTCACCTACGGCACCGCCGAGGCCCAGGCCCAGATCGACGCCGCCGCCGCCGCCGGCTCGTGCTCCTGGGTGCTGCGCGACCCCGAGCTCACCTACTCGACCGGTCTGACCCCCGGCTGCTGACCGGGGTCAGCGGCGGGTGACGGCGTCGCCGGGGCGGACGGTCCCGGCCTCGACCACCCGGGCGTTCACCCCGCGTAGGCGCAGGGCCCGGCCCTCGGGCTGGTTGACCAGCCGGGCGGCCGCCGGACCGAAGCGGTCGACGAACTTGGCGCAGCCGGTGTGGGGCTTCTCGGTGATCTCGACCACGGCGGTGCCCACCTGCAGGCGGGCGCCGGCGGGCAGGCCGGCCTCGCTCAGGTCCAGGTCGACGTAGAGCTGGTCGCCGGCCAGGGCCCGGCGGGCGGGGTCGACGGCGAAGAGGGTGGCGGCCCGGTCGTTCATCAGGGTGAGCTGGCGCTCGACCTCGGCCGACCCGTCCTCGGTGCGGCGGCTGCCCCGGACCCGCCAGTCGTCGCCCACCAGGCCGACCTCGGGGTCGAGGTGGCCCTCGGCCAGCTCGACCCGCTGACCCGCGCCGGGGCGGGCCACGACCAGGGTCACGGTCCCCGCGTCGGGGGGAGCGGCCCGGACGTGGTCCAGGCCCGCCGCCAGCTCGTCGGTGGTCGGGTGCTGCGGCTCGCCCATGGGGGCAGCCTGCCCCACCCGCCGGGGTGGGGCCAGCGGTTTCGGGTCGGCTAGCGGGGGTCGGGCATGCCGGTGGCGGCCATGTCCTCGGCGAGGCCGGCCCGCACCCGCTCGATCATGGCCCCCCGGGCCCGCACCTTGGTGTGGGCCACCGCCCCGCGGCGCAGCTGGGCCAACTCGCCCGCCACCACGCGGGCGCGGGCCTCGACCTGATCGGCGGCGACCACCTCGTCGAGGTAGCCGGCCGCCGTCGCCCCGGCCGGGTCGTAGACCCGACCCTGGATGGTGGCGGCGGTGAACTGCCGGGGGTCGAGTCGGTCCCGGGCCAGCTCCACCGCAAAGACGGGCAGGCCCATGCCGATGGCCACCTCGTTCAGACCGAGCTTGAAGGGCCCGTCGGCACCCACCCGGGTGTCGCTGGCCAGCAGGAGCAGCGCCCCCATGGCCAGGGCGTGGCCGGTGCAGGCGGCCACGGTCGGCAGCGGCGAGCCGTAGAGGTCCATCAGCACCTCGGCCCCGTCGCCGACCAGGGAGCGCATCGCCTCCGCGCCCGAGGTCATCACCGACAGGTCGAAGCCGGCCGAGAACCGGCCCTCCCGCCCGACGAGCAGGAGCGCCCCCGCCTCGTCCTCGGCCCGGGCCAGGCCGTCGGCGATGGCGGCCAGCGAATCGGGGCCGATGGCGTTGGCCCGCCCGTCGTCGAGGCGGAGGACGGCGACGTCGCCGTCGAGCTCGTAGGTGAGCGGGGCGTCGCCCATCAGTAGGTGAGGGGGGTGAGGACGGGGTGACCGGCGAGGAAGCCGGCGACGTCGTTGTCGATGGTGGCGGGGTCGACGTCGGCGTTGCAGTCGACGGCGCCGAGGTCGAGGCCGCTGGCCTGGGCCTCGGTGGCCACCTCGGTCTCGATCAGCTCACCCAGCTCGCCGCCGTCGCAGGTCGGGACGTTGAGGTTCCAGACCTCGACGGTCTCGCCGGCCAGGATGGCCTCACGGTTGGCCTCGACCCACTCGAGGATGAGGGGCACGGCCGTCTCGTAGGCGGGCTCGGGGCCGCCGTCGGTGAACAGGCCCTGGCTGGTGGCCAGGGCGGTGACCCCGGCCCGGGCGCCGGTCCGGGCGGCCCCGACGGTGCCGGAGAGCTCGGTCAGTGGGCCGATGTTCTGGCCCTCGTTGATGCCACTGATCACGAGGTGGGGCGGGGCGTCGGCCATGGCCGCCAGGCCCTGCTCGACGCTGTCGGCGGGGTAACCGTCGACGCTGGTGGCGGGGTAGCCCGAGATGGTCTCGACCTCGGTCTCGGTCTGCTCGCCCGGCTCGGTGGTGTCGGAGCTGCCGCTCTGGTTCTCGGCCGGGGCCGACACCGTGATCTCGACGTCCTCCAGGGTGAGCAGGCCCTCGACCAGGGCGTCGATGCCCTCGGCGCCGTAGCCGTCGTCGTTGGAGACGAGGATCCGCATCGACTCGGCCGCCACCGTGGTGGTGGTCTCGGCCGTGGTGGTGTCGGTGGTCTCCTCCGCGGCCGAGTCGCCTCCGTCGTCACCCCCGCAGCCGGCCAGCAGCAACGTGGCGGTCAGGCCGACCGCCGCCAGGCCGAGATTCCTTCGTCCCCCCATGGTGATTCCCCTGTTCGGTCGGATCGTGGTCGTGGAGGCGTCAGTATCGTCGCGGTCGTGCGGTGGACTCCACTCGCCCTGGCCGCGGCGGCCCTGGTCGCCGGACCCGCCGCGTGCAGCGACGACGGCGGCGGGAACCCGACGGTGACCGACGCCGCGGCGGCCCGGGCCGTCTGCACCACCCTGGTCGACTGGACCGATGACGTCGCCGCCGTCGTCAACGCCACCCAGGCGGACATGCAGGAGGGCGTGGACCTGACCCCGCTCATGCTCCACGCCCTCGACCGGGTCATCGCCCGCACCGAGGCCCTGGGCGAGGAGGAGGCGGCGCTGACCCTCCCCGAGGGCGACGGGGGCGAGACGCTGGTCGCCGTGCTGGCCGAGGGCCAGCAGGCCGCCCTGGCC
This sequence comes from uncultured Iamiaceae bacterium, assembly GCA_964438115.1. GTDB lineage: Bacteria > Actinomycetota > Acidimicrobiia > Acidimicrobiales > DATDAH01 > DATDAH01. The sequence goes on along the minus strand of CAYTJS010000089.1, from coordinate 2,073 downwards.
GACCTCGAGGGCTTCCGGGCCGAGGTGGCGGCCATCCCCGACCCCGACCCCGAGTCGACCAACTACCGCAAGGCCCAGCTGGTGGTCGAGCTGGAGAAGCCCCGCTCGCTGGTGAAGCCCGATGCCTCCGGCGACCTCGGCGACCCCGACCTCGAGGCCGCCCTCCAGGCCGAGCCCTCCTGTCGTTTCGTCATCCGGGTGCGATAGCCCCGAGCGCGGCGAGCAGCGGGTGGTTGAAGTCGCTCTTCATGCCCGGGACCCGATTGGAGTCCAGCTCGAACACGTCGCCGGTGGGCAGGGTGAAGCGCAGCTGGGTGGCCAGGCTGGTCTGGCCGATGACCTCGACCCGCACCGCCTGGCGGTGGAACACACCGATCGGGTCCTTCAGCTTCAGGCTGTTGCCCCGGGGCTTGTACGCGAAGAGGAAGACCTTGTCGGCGGTGACACCGACGGCGACGTTGGGCGGGAGCCCGGCTGCCTTCGACTTGCCCACCTGGTCCTTCAGCACGCCGGCCAGGGGCGACACCTTCATGGTGAACATCGACGACATCGAGCCGGGACGGGAGAACACCCCGACGGCCTCGACCGGCTCCCCCACCTTGGCGGCCATGTCCTCCCGCCAGCGCTGGCGGTACTTCTCGTTGCGGTCAGCCATCGACCTGCTGCTCCCGCTGCTCGCGCAGGCCGGCGACGGCCCCGTACATCAGGTAGATCCCGACGCTGCCCGACAGCAGCCCCAGCGGGCGGGCGAGCAGGAAGTCGGTGGAGAACCACAGGTAGGCGAAGCCGGCGCACACGACGAGGAGGGCGACGGCCACGGCCAGGACGGTGGCGGGCCGCTCGTTCCACGACCCGGAGTCAGGTGTCTGCATGCCCCCAAGGGGACCACGCGGGCCGGTGCCGCGCCGTGAGTAGGGAGTACTCATTCGCGGCGGGCCGGAGGGACCGGTCCGGTGTCACCGCGGCGCGGTACGGTCCGAGCGATGGCCCCCGACACCCCCTCCACCCGGGTCGGCCGGGTGATCGGCACCGAGGACGCCACCCCGCTGGAGTTCTGGGTCGCCATCGGCCCCGAGTCGTTCCTGCAGCTCGACGACGTGGTCGCCCTCGAGCGGGTCCTGCCCGACGGGCGCACCGTGCGCATGTACGGCATGGTCAGCCAGGTCCGGGCCCGCCACGAGGGGGCCAGCCTCGACAGCGACGTGTTCCTCATCGAGGACGGGGTCCTGCCCGCCGAGGTCAGCCGGGCCGCCCTCGTCACCGCCACCCGCTTCGAGCCCGAGGTGTTCGTGCCGCCGCTGCCGGGGGCACCCGTGGACCGGGCCGCCGACGAGGCCCGCGACCAGGCCCTCTTCTTCGACCAGATGGACCGGCGCCTGCCCGCCGGCCTCAGCCGCGACGACGAGCCGCTGTGGCTCGACCTCGACTTCCTCGACGGCACCAAGGGCGCCCACGTGAACATCAGCGGCGTGTCCGGCGTGGCCACCAAGACCAGCTACGCCACGTTCCTGCTCTACGGCCTCTTCCATTCCGGGGTGCTGGGCGGCGAGGCGGTCAACACCAAGGCCCTCATCTTCAACGTGAAGGGCGAGGACCTCCTCTTCCTCGACCACCCCAACGAACGCCTCGAGTCCGACGAGGCCGCCCGCTACGAGAAGCTGGGCCTGCCCGTGGGCGCCTTCCGCAGCCTCAAGGTGTGGGCACCGCCCCGACGCGACGACCCCGCCGCCGTGCCCGACGTGGCCGGCCGCGACCGGGGTGTGACCTCGTTCTTCTGGACCCTCGAGCAGTTCTGCGCCGACGAACTCCTGCCGTTCCTCTTCGCCGACGCCGAGGACGACCGCCAGCAGTACACGATGGTCGTGCACAACGTGACCGCCCGCCTGCGCGAGGACGCCCGCCCGGTGGGGGAGGGCGGGGTGCAGATCGGCGAGGCCACCGCCCGCACCTTCCGCCAGCTGGTCGAGATCATCTCGGCCCGGGTCCAGGACGAGGACACCGCCGACCGGTGGGCCGGGCGGGCCATCGGGGCGGGAACGGTGAACGCCTTCATCCGCCGCCTCCACGGCTCGG